>JARUKZ010000050.1 GCA_029688955.1 Chitinispirillales bacterium ANBcel5
CATGTTCCAAGCTGCACGGGGCATGTTCCAAGCTGCACGGGGCATGTTCCAAGCTGCACGGGGTATGTTCCAAGCTGCACGGGGTATGTTCCAGGCAAACAGGGTGTGTTCCAGGCAAAACAGGGTGTGTTCCAGGCAAAACAGGGTGTGTTCCAGGCAAAACAGGGGGTGTTCCAAGCAAAACAGGGGGTGTTCCAAGCAAAACAGGGGGTGTTCCAAGCAAAACAGGGGGTGTTCCAAGCAAAACGGGGTGTGTTGCAATGTTGGTGTATATAAAATGCAATATGGTGCGTAGGGACACCCCTTGTGTGTGTCCCTCGTCGCCCTCTTTGGTTTACGGTGTTGTTTCCCCTAGGGCGATTGCCCTGGGCTTTTAATGGAAATCGCCCTGTTCAGGGCTTGCTTCGGTGATAGAGTGGGAAGTTTGGATATAAATAGCTATGAGCAGGAAAAGGAAAGAGAAAGAGGGTTATATCCTAATTTTGATGGCATCAACGAATGTTACGCGCTTTCAGCGCTTGGGATCTTTTTTGCGCCCAGGACCCGGGGTTGCGCCAGAAGACTGGCTTACCCCGGGCTATAGAATAACGCGCCTTCAGCGCTTATGAAAAAGATCAAGAGCAAACGATCGGTATTTTCTCGTGTAGTATTATGGAAGAACGGAAAAAATATGGATATATAACAGGAATGGTATTCCAATTTCCTCCTTCCTCCCGCGATCATAGCCCAAGGGTCCCCCCAAACGGATCCTTTCACGCTTTCACCATTGACGCCCGGGGGTGACCCAATCTATCGCCTTTAGCCCCATAAAATCCTTCCTATTCACATCTCAAATCTTTATCTCTACTTTTTTTATCTGGCTATGAGCTATTTGCCTTGAGCGTTGAGCAGGAAAAAGGAAGGAAAAAGGAAAAAACTCCGACCTGTTTAGGATACGGCTACTCACTTAATTCTACCTACCTATTATAGTAACAGCTAAATTACTTGAGTTGCAATGATGCATTCTTTATTTTTGGCTTCGGATAAAACATCTTTCAAGAAAATCAGGGGGTAGGGATGGCTATAAAGCTGCGAAGTGCAACAACAACAACTGGCAGACGTATGGCTGGAGCAAGAAGCTTATGGCGTGCAAATGGCATGAAAGAATCACAGATGGGAAAACCTGTTATTGCCATCGTTAACTCTTTTACCCAATTTGTGCCTGGCCATGTGCACCTTCACCAGGTAGGGCAGAATGTAAAAAAGATGATAGAGGAAAAGGGATGCTTTGCAGCTGAATTCAATACTATAGCTATCGATGATGGCATCGCGATGGGACATGATGGAATGCTGTATTCGCTTCCATCCCGTGATTTGATCGCCGATAGCGTGGAATATATGGTAAACGCCCATAAGGCCGATGCCATGATTTGTATCTCTAATTGTGATAAAATTACTCCGGGAATGCTGATGGCTGCCATGAGGCTAAACATTCCGGCTATCTTTGTATCGGGCGGACCGATGGAGGCTGGCGTAATAGGTGATAAAAAATATGACCTGATTGATGCTATGGTCATGGGAGCAGATAAAAATGTAAGCGATGAGGAAGTGGCCGCTGTTGAGCGTGCTGCATGTCCAAGCTGTGGATCCTGCTCCGGTATGTTTACAGCTAACTCCATGAATTGTCTTACTGAAGCACTTGGGCTTGCACTTCCCGGTAACGGTACACTGCTTGCCACCCATAAGAACCGTCACAAGCTCTTTGAAAAAGCTGCAACATTAATCGTAGAAAACTCCCTGGCATATTATGAAAAAGGGGATGAATCGGTACTTCCACGATCGATAGCTTCCAGAGACGCGTTCATGAACTCTATGTCACTGGACATCGCAATGGGCGGCTCAACAAACACCATTCTTCACCTTCTGGCCATTGCCCAGGAAGCTGGTGTGGATTTCACCATGAAAGATATTGACCAGCTTTCAAGAAAAATCCCGGTTCTCTGTAAGGTGGCTCCCAATACCGATAAATATCATATAGAAGATGTGAACAGGGCTGGTGGAATAATCTCCATTCTTGGTGAATTGTCCCGGGGATCACTTATAAACACCAAAGTGGGACGTGTTGATTCTGCTTCATTGGAAGAAACAATAAAAGCTTACGACCTAAAAAGCACTGATGCATCTGAAGAGGCGTTAAGTATCTATAAAAGCGCACCTGGCGGGCTCGAAAGAAATCTGGTTTTTGGTTCTCAGGAACGTTTTTATGAACAGGCTGATTTGGACCGAAGTGAAGGGTGCATAAGAGACGTTGAGCACTGTTACAGCTCAGATGGTGGCTTGGCTGTACTTTTTGGAAACATTGCCAGAAACGGTTGTGTGGTAAAAACCGCTGGTGTTGAAGAATCCATACTTACTTTTAAGGGTATAGCCCGCGTGTATGATTCTCAGGATGAGGCCTGTGACGGTATTTTAAACGGAGAGGTTAAATCTGGCGAAGTGGTGATTATTCGCTTTGAAGGTCCCAAAGGCGGACCGGGAATGCAGGAGATGCTTTATCCCACCTCGTATCTGAAATCTATGCACCTTGGTAAGGAGTGTGCCCTGCTTACCGACGGACGGTTTTCGGGTGGTACTTCCGGACTCTCCATCGGCCACGCTTCCCCTGAAGCTGCTTCAGGAGGGGAGATCGCACTGGTACAAACCGGTGATACGATCGAGATCGACATTCCAAACAGAAGTATCAATGTGGTTTTAAGTGATGAAGAGCTTAAGAGCAGAAAAGATGCTGAGATGAAAAAAGGTGCATCAGCCTTTAAACCGCCTAAAAGAGAACGTTACGTTTCCAAGGCTCTGAGGGCCTATTCACTCTTTGCTTCATCTGCTGATAAGGGAGCTGTTAAACAACTTCCTGACGAGGAATAGGTAACGTATGCGCACGTTAGGGCACCATTCACTGAAACTTCTGTCTGATAGGGAGACAGAGGATCAGATGATCAGAAGTTTCAGTGAACAAATCATTAGGTCGGTAGAGAAGATTGTAGGATCTTTCCACAACGGTGGTAAGGTATTGGTGTGCGGAAATGGTGGAAGCGCTTCTGATGCTGAGCACATAGTAGGTGAGCTTATGAATAAGTTCATGATTCGCAGACCAATACCTCAGGACATACAACAACGGCTCGAAGCTCAGGGTTTGTCTGAGCTTGCCGGCAAGCTTCAACGGTCGGTGCCCGCTATTTCCCTGGTTAGCCAATCAGCGTTATTTACAGCTATTTTAAATGATATCGGCCCGGAGATGGTTTTTGCACAACAAGTGTTTGGTTATGGCAAGAGTAACGATATCCTTATTGCCCTAAGCACTTCAGGAAACTCCACCAACGTAAATAATGCAGCAAAAGTCGCCCGCGCCCTCTCTATGCCGGTAATTGGATTTAGTGGTGCCCGGTGCGGGGATCTTAAAGAACATTGCGATATACTTTTTTGTGTCGATTCATCTGTTACCCACATAATCCAGGAAAAGCATATCAGGGTATACCATCTTATCTGTGCAATGGTTGAGTCAGAACTTTTTGGTGCCTGATAATTTTCCTTTCAGTAGATACTTACCCTGTTTTACAATTGCTTTAATGTAGAATACTCACTTAATGGCAAATGCTTTCCTTGCGTCTTTCTTTTCTGATACACAATAACACCCTTATCCCAAAAAGGATACGATATCCAGGTGTTAGTCACTTTTATCGTTTATTATCTACAAATAACAATTCCATTTTCCTACGGGGTACAATTTACAGGCATTGCATGATGATGAAAAACCAATTTTTGGCAGCTGTACTACAATAACTAAAAAATGTGAACCCATTATTTCATTTCAGTGGCTACGTGAATTTGGGATTGCACTTTTTACCAGTTCGTTATATTTTTTTATTAGAACTTGTCATGATTTTCCAGCCTTTCGGGTCTCGTTTACCGCAGAGACTATACGGATTTTCTTAATTACTGAATAGAATGTTTCAGAGGTTTTTTTTAGCGAAATTCCTGGTTCAGGTCCACTGTTAAACAGTGATAAAAAAAACGTAACCTGATAGTATTTGGTTAGATCGGGTATACGCCACGTTAGTGTTGAAATCTGTAAGGAGGATGTTATGCTGCATTATCTGGTAAGGATTCCGGGACCTCAGTTTTTGGTTTTATTCACACTTTATTCAATTGTCGTACTCGTTTATATTAAGCGCTATGTCTCCCGTGCATATAAACCCGATTATGAAATCCCTGAACCAACCATACTGGAACCACTGGATATTGCGATTCTAAAAAGTGGAGTGAACGGTGCAATTGTTACGACTGTTTTCAACTTATGGCGCAAAAAAGCTGTTGATATTTCAAGTGAAAAAAGGTCGATTATTCTCGAGCAAAAACAGACTGATACTTCGAAATTTAACGAACTTGAAGAAGCGATCTATGACTTTATTAAAAAGCCCACTAAATACCGCGATCTATACCAATACCCTTCTATTGAAGCTATAAAAGAAATTATTCAGCCAAATAAAGCCAGGTTAGAAGAATGGCATCTGATTCCGGATTTTGAACAAAGAAGTCAACATTGGAAGGGGTTCTTTTGGGGTCTAATATTCATTTGGGGAATTGGAGGGACTAAACTCTTTTTTGGTCTGGCTCGGGACAGACCAAGTGGATATCTGTTTTTGTTGTTACTTCTGACAAGTTTTATTCTATACAATGTTACCAAACCAAGTGCAGTAACGGCATCAGGAAAAAAGCTGTTAGAAATAACAAGCCAAAGATTTGAATGGTTGAAAAATTCAGAGGAAACTGCCAATTTGCTTGTGGATGATGATCTTACATACGGAATCGCAATATTTGGAATAAGTTCCTTTATAGGCACCGAACTAGGCGAACTATTGGAAACCCCGGCACTTCTTGATTTCCATTCCGGCCGTACAATGGGCTGTGGAAGTGTAAGCGGTGGTGGCGGTGGCGGAGGATGTGGAGGAGGATGTGGAGGGGGGTGTGGTGGTTGTGGGGGCTGCGGTGGTGGTGGGGGGGGCTGCGATTGATGTCTGTTTTGAATGTAGCTTCATCTAACAGTATGGTTTTTCAGTGGCATATAACCGATAACTGCAATTTAAGGTGCAGGCATTGTTATCAGCAGGAGTATAATTATAAAGGATTAGCTTTTCACGAGTTGGGGCAAATTTTTGTTCAATTGAAGACTTTTGTCAAAACCAGAGGAATAACACAGGCACATATAAATCTTACAGGAGGAGAGCCCTTTTTAAGAAACGATACAATAGACCTTATTAAAAAAATACGGGAATCAAACATGTTTTCTCTTGGAATACTTTCAAATGGAATGATTCCTTCAAAAAGTGTACTGAACCAGCTGGAGATTTATCGACCAAATTTTGTTCAGATTAGCCTAGAAGGAAAAAGAGAGACAAATGATTCAATTAGAGGAATGGGGAGTTATGAAACGATTATTGAATCGCTGAAGGTTTACCGTAAGCTGGGTATACCAACGACAATTTCTTTTACCGCCAACTCAGAAAACTTTATGGATTATCCACATGTGGTAAAAATTGCAAGAAGATACAGCGTATTTAATATATGGACAGACCGATATCTGCCAAATGGAAAATCAGATACTCTTCAAATGACCACGAAACAATTTAAAACACTTTGTGATCTGATTAATAAGGAAAAACGCAAAGATAAGTACCCCATATTTTCTGAAACAAAAATTCTGGCACAAAGAGCTTTGCAGTTTCTGTTGTGCGGGGGGCGGCCCTATAGTTGTTCTGCCGGTGATTCGCTGTTAGCCATTCTTTCAAATGGTGATCTGGTGCCCTGTCGAAGACTTCCGATCAAAATAGGTAATCTGTTATCCAATAATATAAATGAGTTATATGAAAACTCGGACATACTTGAGGATATTCGCAATAAAAACAATTTGGACAGTAACTGCTTTGATTGCTATTACAAAACAAGCTGTAATGGTGGACTGAAATGTCTGGCATACGCAACAACCGGTGATTATAACTCTAAAGATAGTAACTGTTGGCTATGAAACGCGGCTCAACGTCTGTAATTATAGAGGGAACTATGAAATATCGATTCGAAGGAGATAACATACCCCCCATAGAAAATCCCCAAACTGGAGAAATGCTTGCACTACTGGATACACTTCACCCTAAAAGCCGCTGCTTTTTTTCGCTCACAGAGATCCATACCGGAAGCTATGTTCAGGTTGCGGGAGCACGTCTCAGGCTCACTGTAGAGGCGCGACAATACGCACAAAACGGTTTCAGGCATTATGTTATGGGTGATTATCCCCGAAAAGAAGATAGCGCCTATATTAACTGTCGCGTAGGGCCAATCTATGTTCTGCAAAGCCAAATGCTGGTACTTGATGATGCCAGGAGAATTTTCGTGCAATTTCTGAATAATGCTAAATTGATTGAGGGGTTTGATCTCCAGGATGTAACATCGAGATTTCTGCCCGGGTAAAACCGCTCCTGTTATGTTTTCGGGAAGAAACAGCGAAACATTGTCCTAAGTGCGTTTCATTCAAGATAGTACAAATCTGTATACGAAAAGATAGCTCGTTACTGCAGTAGCTTTGGTTTCTTAGTCATGATCACAGAGTAATCAGACATTTGTTTTTTTGGGTGCTACCATGGAAATATTTATGTTCATTTCACCCATGACGTTCTTTTCTCTCCTAAAAGGCCAGGTACTGTAACTGTGTTGTCGGATGTCGCTCAATAGCGTATATTGTGATGATTAGGAAAAAACAGAAGAATTTAAAAAAGGTTAGTTTTGATGCATTTACTACCAGAAGTGAAAAGTATGGAGCAAAAAGATAACAGCTTGTCTTTATTTGATATAAAAACAATAGTTGTAGGGTCTTTCAATGAGCACTATAAAAGAAGCGCATTGGAAATTCAAAGCTATGTAGCAACTGTCACCGGCCTGGATGTGTCGGTAGTGAGTGTAGGGTCTTTTCAATACCCTGCCATTGAGCTTCTGTACACCGATGAAGACAGTGCGGATGAAAAATACCTGCTTAGAATCAATGGAAACGGCATCAGGATAGAGGCAAAATCACCTAAAGCTCTTTTTCGGGCGGTACAAACCCTCATTCAAATAGTGAAATTAAACGGCTCCAACGTCCCGTACGTTGAAATTGAAGACTATCCGGATTTCATGGTAAGAGGGTTTTATCACGATGTAACCAGGGGTAAAGTACCGACATTAAAAACGCTTAAGCTACTGGTGGACACTTTGGCTTTTTATAAGTATAACCACCTTCAGCTCTATGTTGAGCATACGTTTGCGTTTAACGCAATACCAGAGCTATGGGTTGATAAGGACCCTCTGACCGCAGATGAGATACTTGAGTTGGATAAGTACTGTAAAAACAAATACATAGACCTGGTTCCATCACTTTCCACCTTTGGTCATTTGTATGAATTACTTCGCTTAAAGCGTTTTGAGCACCTAAATGAACTGGATATAAAGGGTTCCTACTTTAAGCACGATTTATGGGACCGAATGGCCCATTATACCATCAATTGCAGCTCATCTGAGAGTTTTTCGGTGATAAAGACTATGATAGAAGAGTATCTGCCGCTCTTTTCTTCTCCTTATTTCAATATTTGCTGTGATGAGACCTTTGATCTGGGCAAGGGTAAGAATAAAAACAGAGTAGATAAAGAGGGTGCCGGAAAAGTCTATGTGCAATTTGTTAAAAAGATAATGGATGTGGTACTAGCTAACGGAAAAACTCCTATGTTGTGGGGTGATATAGTGTTAAAGTACCCGGAGCAGATAGATGAACTACCAAAGGATGCTATCTATCTAAACTGGGATTATGAGCCTGATGCCAAAGAAGATTCTGTTAGAACATTCCACAATTCGGGGGTCAACCATTTTGTGTGTCCGGGGGTTCAGGGGTGGAGCAGATTTTCTAATGAAATAAACAGGGCATGTGAAAACATAACCAATATGGCTCTACACGGGAAAAAGTACAATGCGTCCGGGATTCTGGTAACAGACTGGGGTGATTGCGGGCACGTTAATTTTCTGGCAAACTCCTACCATGGGCTCGCGTTTGGTGCTTCTAAAGCCTGGAATGAGAATGGGTTCAAGGGTGGAGAGCATGAACAGTTCGACAGCTCTTTTTCTGTCCTTCAATGGGGAAGGGGTTTGACGAAAACGGGTTCTGTTATAAGAGAAATGGGGGACATTTGTTCGTATCATTTCGGTAATATTTATGCCTGGGTTAATGGCCTTGATTGCCTTTGGAATAAAGAAGACGAGGTGAAGGGGATTGATGAGGCTGAATTGAAGGATAGGCTTAACCGGGCCCGAAAATGCATAAAAGAGGTAAGAGAACTACGAGATAAAGTGTGTGATGGTAATCATTTAATCGATTTTGATGAATACCTTCTTAGTGCTGAGCTCATTGAGTGGACAGTGTTGATACTTGCGCTAAAAAAACGTTATGAGTATCATCAGGATATGTCTCTTTTGGAATTTGATGAAGCACAAGGGGTTATTCTAAAGGGACATAGGCTACTTGGCAGATTTCAGCAACTTTGGCGTATAAGGAATAAAGAATCGGAACTGAGGACGGTGGTATGCACCATGAAGGCGGCACTTGAGCGTTTCCAGGAGATTCTACAGGGACAAAAAGCACGATAGCTCCCATGGAATGAAACTTGCACTATCAACTTGAAACGTCGAAGCTAAAGGAGTTTGGTGCAATGATTCTCGATCTTCTTACAAATCTGAGCAGCTATAAGGGGGTACATCCTGGCCTACCCACCGCCATTCACTTTCTTCAAAATGAGGACCTGGATGGTTTCACTCACGGTCAAAAACAAATCATGGGAGATAATCTCTATGCACTTGCCTTAACCGGTCATGGATTGGGGCTGCATGATTCCAGGCTGGAAGTGCATAAAAAATATATCGATATCTACTACTGCATCTCAGGCACCGATAACATAGGGTGGAAGAACAGAAACAAGTGTATTCACCCCATAGGGGATTACGATAACCTCAATGACTCCTTATACTTCTACGATAAACCTGATACATGGTTTGGACTTGTTCCGGGCTCTGTAGCAATATTTTTCCCCGAAGATGCCCATGCACCGCACGCGGTGAAGGGGTTGTTGCATATTATTTTGGTTAAAGTACTCTATCGGTGGTAACCAGTGTCCAAATAAAAACGCGCCTCCCTTTTTCTGAGATGAATTTATAAAACCAGCAATTATTTTATTCTAAAATCATGTCCAATAAGAGGGTGCGTTTATGGAGATTAAGCAGGCCGGTGCCATTACCTATAAAGTTGAAAATGAGCAGATAAAAGTTTTGTTAGTGAGAGCGAAAAAAAATCCCCACCATTGGCTTTTTCCTAAGGGCCACATCGAAAAAGGTGAAACGGAGAAACAAGCTGCACACAGAGAGCTTTTGGAAGAAGCTGGAATACGGGGTGGTATGATAGGATATGTGGGTGAGCGAAAATTTAAAAAAAATGAAAAACCCTACAGCGTCTCTTACTTTTTATTCTGCTTTGAAGAAAAGGTTACTAACGGAGAGGAGGGCAGAACACCCACCTGGTACTCCATTGATGATGCTCTAAATACCATCTCATTTTCTGAAATGAAGGATTTGATTCATAAGGCAGTTGCTAAAGTTCCTGAACAAAAACCCTAAATCATCTCTTCAGTTATAAAAACACATCCAATCCTCCTCTTTCTACTACAAAAAAGGTTATATACTGCCAGTTCCAAATAATATCCTGGCCGCTTCTCAACAGTACCCAAATATTAGTAGCTAACAATTTTTTTGTTCTGGCATTCGTAGTATGGCTCTAATTAGCATTAATCAACTACTTACCTTTCATGGAGCCATTCTAATTTGTTGGAAAATAGCGGGAAAACCTTAAGAAGAGAAGATTTGCCTGAGGAGCTTCGGGCTGCATTAAATGGAAAAAGTAACAGTATAATTTACTATCAGGCCAGCGATCTTACCTCAAAGCGTACCTTTGGTAGAAGCTATCTTGCTCTTACCGATTCATCACTTATTGTTGTGTGTCAAGGTAAAACAAGGAAGGAATACCCTCTTAATTCAATTGAGGACATTGGAATTGATGAGTTGGTTGGTGGTGGAAGGCTTACCGCAAAAACCAGTGCAGGTGTTCACCATCTTCTGTATTATTCCAACCATATGGTTCCACACTTCTCAACGGCTGCACGATTTATCATGAATCTAAAAGAGAGGGGTAGGAGTGAAGAGCCGGAATCGCAACCAGATTCTTTTTGCCAAAATTGCAGCTCACCTCTGCCGGCACGCGATTCAAAGTGCCCCCGCTGTGTACCGCGATTAAAAATTCTTTTTAGAATTTTCTCTCTTGCCTCACCTTATAAGTCAAAAGCTATCGCACTAATGATTGTTACGGCAATGGGAGTTTTGTTTCAGGCACTTCCTCCATTCATCACTAAATTAATTGTGGATGATGTGGTAGGTGACGGACAAACAGAACGCCTTGTTCCATATACTGTGGCAATGATAAGTGCTGGGTTATTCTATCTTATCCTGAGGCTAATAAACATCAGATTAACATCGTGGATAAGTGCACGAATTGTTTCGGATCTTAGAAGCCGGCTTCACTCTGTGTTACAATATTTGAAAATGAACTTTTTCATGAAACGGGAACCTGGAGAGATTGCAGGGAGGGTAATGCATGACACCGGAGAGTTACAGCAGTTTCTCATTGAAGGTATGCCCTATATTCTGATCAACTCCCTCTCCTTTATAGTTGTTGGTGCAATACTGATTAGCATAAACTGGATGTTGGCTCTCCTCATTTTCATTCCTGTACCTTTTCTAGTTTTAGGGTCACAGTGGTTTTGGAAAAAACTGCATCCCCTTTTCTTGAGACAGGGGACAGCAATTGGACATATGCACTCAGTCCTTGGGGAATCGTTTCAGGGATTGCGGGTTATTAAGGCGTTTTCTCAGGAAAAGAAACGAATTGAAATGTTCGATACTGTAAACAAAAGACTCGCGGCAACTGAAATGAAAACGTTCAGAACATTTGGAAGTTTTAGTGAGGTAATGTTTGCTATTATGTCACTGGGAGTTGCATTGGTGTGGTATTTTGCAGTGAGAATGATAAATTCAAGTGTGCCTGCAATGACTCTTGGTGACCTTTTGGCATTCGTTGGCTATATCTGGCTCTTTTACGGTCCGCTTCAATGGTTCTCGGTGATTATGAACTGGATGACCCATGCATTTTCCGGTGCTGAAAGAATATTTGAAATCATCGATTCATCCCCCGAATCTCATGATGAAAAAAATGTAGTTGAATTGCCTAAGATTCACGGACGTATAGAATTTAGGGATGTACATTTCAGCTACGAAAGAGGAAAAGAGGTCATTAAAGGGGTATCGCTGGATATTAAACAAGGCGAAGTTATCGGTTTAGTTGGTAAATCAGGCGCAGGAAAGAGTACAATAATCAACCTGCTGAGCCGATTTTTTGAACCAGATTCGGGACAGATTTTGATTGATGGAGTCCCTATTGACCATATCAATCTTACCCAGCTTAGAAAAAACATGGGTATAGTGCTCCAGGACCCATTTCTGTTTAATGCATCAATTGCAGAAAACATAGCCTACGGTCTTGACCATGTCAGTTTTGCTGAAATTGTAGAGGCTGCGCGAGCCGCTTACGCTCACGATTTCATCATAAGAAAGCCCGATGGTTACGACACATTGATAGGGGACAGAGCAGTTTCACTTTCGGGTGGAGAAAGACAAAGAATCGCAATAGCAAGAGCCGTACTTCACAATCCACCTATCCTTATTTTGGATGAAGCCACTTCTGCGGTTGATGCCTCCACGGAAAAGCACATTCAGGAAGCAATTGGCAGACTCGTTAAAGGACGTACAACTATAGCTATCGCTCACAGACTTTCGACGCTGCGAATTGCAGATCGTCTTGTGGTTGTCGACAATGGAAAAATTGCAGAAACCGGGACCCATGATCAGTTAATTAGGACTGGTGGTATTTATGCTGATCTGGCCAAATCATATACGAAAATGAATTCATTGCAATCTGTAGTATGGGGAGGATAAGAATGAACATAAGGTTGAGCAGGAATAACGATCAGGTGTATGCTCATATAGACGATAATGAGGGTATTGCAGTTAAATTAGTATGGGCAAGACCTGCAACCGGTCAGGGAAAAGAAATTTCGGTTCTGTCTCAGGAGAAGGAAGTTGCGTTTCTTGAGAGTATTGATGTTTTGGATGAAGTCTCAAAAAAAATCGCTGAGACGGAACTCCTGATACGCTATTTTGTACCAAAGGTAAGTGAAATAGTCAGAACTGATGTTCACCTTGGAAACAGATATTTTGAGGTAAAAACTGACCGTGGACCAAGAAAGTTTGTAATAAAAAACCCTTATACCAATATAAGAAGTGTTGATAAAGATGGAATACTAATCAATGATGTCTTTGGCAATCTATTCTGCATTCCATCCCTCTCCAGTCTTGATTTGAAATCAAAGGAACACCTGGAAAGAGTGATTTGAGCAGAAGCAAATCACTCTTTTGCAGTAATTTTTAGCAGAAAGACTTACATATTCTTTCAACTGCGCTGTTCATCTTTTCCTGATTTACTTTAAGACCATAACGAAGGATTTCGGGAGAGAGTAAATCTGCACCAGACATATCAAGTTCCTGCTCCATTGCTTTTATCGCCTGATTTCCACCCATAAATGGAAAGGGAAAAAACATGGTTACAAAGCAAAGGGCTTTTTTGCCTTTTAAAACACCTAATGTTCCCAGAAATTTCATGATAACGGGTGATGCAGTAAATCCCCAAACCGGACCACCAAACAGCACTGCATCGTATTCTTCCAACTCTGGTGGGTTTTTAATCTTAAACTTGGTTGACCGTGCTTTTACTGTACCAATGGTTCTAAGCCCTTTTACTTCTACCTCATGACCGCACTCTTCGAGCCTGGATTGAATCGCTCGTGCGAATTTAAGGGTGTGACCTGACTGTGTATGAATAACTATTGCAATGTTCATTGTATCCCCCAAAATTACCCGGTAAATTGAAGAATTATTAATTTATAAAGAATAAAATAGGTGAAGACAGCGAGCATTTCCAATCTTTTTGGCAAGATAGGTCATTGATACAGCTTAAATTTGGTTGTATAACTCTTAGTTCGGGGGTAAGGACTACAATGAAAGTTCAATTTAAAACAAATAACCCGGAACAAACTAATCTGTTCCGGGTTATTAACAGGGCTCAATTATCTACATCTAAGTTTAGTGATCAGGGGAGTGTTTCGATCTCGTTAGCCTCAATAATGAGCTTATTTTCTATTCCTAGTACATCGAAACCATCGTCGGTGACCGGCAGGTTCTTAAGTGCCTCTGTATCAGTTACTATGGTATAGATAAACTCATCAGGGTTTAGGTATTTCTGTGCAACTCTTTGAATATCTTCAACGGTAATATCATTTATGTGTTGAGGATACACGACGAAATGGTCAGGAGCACGGCCAAAATACTCATTCATTGTATAAGTGTCGGTGATATCTTCCACTGAGCGAAACATCCCGGGTAGCTGAGCTATAATTGTGGCCTTTGCATTCTCAAGCTCTTCTTCTGTTACACCATTTTCAATGAGATTCTCCACCTCCTTAAGCACAAGCGATATGGCAAGGGGCAGTGTTTCTGTTCGGGTGTTAAATTCAATATGCAATGTTCCGGGATATTGGTAATTGGACTCACCACGGGAGAAGATAGAGTAGGTCAGCCCGGCATCAGAGCGGACTTTAGTACCAAGTCTTGAGGTAAACCCACCGCCTCCCAGTATTAAATTCATTACAGAAACAGCATAGTAATCCGGATGTGGTCTGCTAAACAACGGAACACCCATTCTTACATATGTCTGATTGATGGGTCTGTGTACGATCAATGCATCTGTTAAGGTGTTGGGGGAAATTTCATCAAATGCTACAACCCCTCGTGCGTTGCTGGCAGAAGGGAAAGTATTTTCAAGCCGAGAAATCATATCCTCCCTGTCAAAACTCCCGGAAAAGGAAAGTATAATATTATCTGTAGTGAATACCTGATCATGAAGTTCAATCAGGTCCTCCCGGGTGATAGATTCAATAGATTCTAGGGTTGTAATCGGTGAGAGAATAGTCTCGGAGTAAAATTGTTTCTTATATGCTGCGTGTAATACTGGTTGTGGATTAACAAATCTATGCCGTATGGATTCTTTCATGATGCGTTTTTCTCTCTCCAAAACGCTTTCATCAAAGGCGGGCCTAAAGAACATCTCCTCCAAAATGACCATAGCAGTGTCTAAGTATTCAGAAAGAAATGTTGCGGAAAAACTCATATAGGCTTCATTTTGTGAAAAAGAGAACTTGATTGAAAGCAGATCAACCAGTTCATTCAGAGAGTCAGCGGGAAACTTCTCCGTTCCACCCCTTCGTAAAAGCCTGCTCATCAAAGTCCCCAGCCCCTTTTTGTTTTCGGGGTCGTTGATAGAGCTGTGGCTAATGTAGCCCTTAATTGTAACGAGTGGCAGTGATGAATCTGTAGCAATATAGGTCCTTAGTCCATTTGAAAGTTGCTCTCTGTATTCCTCACCGGTTGGCACTTGCCAGTCGAGTGCTTCAAACTCAATTTCTGAAGGATGGTTTAACGTAGTTCCATCGGTTGTTGTAGTTGGTATACTCCGTCCGGCGGAATAGCCATTACTAAACAGAATCGCTATTAAAACTGAACAAAGAATCAGCGCTGTTCTTTTGCATTTCGTTTCCAGGCCAATGGCCCGCATGGGTGAATTATTTGTTGCTCTACTCATCTATTTCATCCTCCGTAATGGTCATATCTGTGTCTAAATGTTCTTCCTGAGCTACCGCTTCTTTTTCTATTGGTCGTAGTAACCGGCCTATGGTGGCCATTTCAGGCTGAAAGTACTTATTCGCTATTTCCGGAACTGATTCAACACATGTATCAGCTATTTTTTGTGGATACCTGAGAAGGTTTTCCCAACTTCCAAGTCGCTCAAAGTGGGCGAGGCGATCGGAGAGTTGTTCAAGGCTTTTAAGTCCGGTCGCAAATGAATACCGAATTTCGTTAGTAATTCTTATCATCTCTTTTTCAGTAGGAGGGGCTTTGGTGACCTTTTCCAGTTCCTCCATAATTATTTTTTCCACCTTTTCCGGATCAGCATCGGTCTTAAGTTGAGCCCAAACATGAAAATACCCATTATGAAGCCGTGTCACATTGGAAGCACCTGCATTCACACAAAGGCTTTCCTCCTCAACCAGGCGACGATATAAGCGCCCACTCCTGCCAGCAAGCATCCCGTTGAGTATATCGAGCGTGTAAAGATCCTCATGGGGGTAGCCGGGGGTGTGAAAAAGAATATCGATTCTTGGTTCAGCATCCTTTCTCGCGGTAAACCTGGTTTCTCCGATGGGTGCAGGTTCACGAGTTACCACAGGATCCGAAGGACGTTCTGCTCGTGGAATCGATCCAAAATACTTTTCAATATCTTCCAAAGCACCTTCAGAATCGACATTTCCAACCAATACGATTAAAGCATTATCAGGGGTGTAGTACTCATTTATATATCTCATTAACTTATCTGTCGTGTATCCTTTAATATCTGATTCCCAACCAATAACGGGCAAGCCAAATGGGTGAGCAACATAGAAAAGAGCATTGAGTCTCTCCCAGTAATGAAACAGAGGTCTGTTGTCATAGCGCATCTTTCGTTCTTCCATCACTACTTCAAGCTCGCTATGAAATTCCCGCAAAACAGGATTTTCCATCCTGTCGGCCTCTATCCAGTAAAACAACTCTACTTTGTTTTGGGGAAGAGTAACGATGTAAGCGGTCATATCGTTTGATGTCCAGGCATTGAGATTTGTACCACCGCTGCTTTGATAGATTTCCCAAATCTCGTTATTCTTTATGTACTCTCTTTGCTGCTCAAGCAGATCAAAGATCTCGGCTCTGTATGCTCTAAACAAAGAATCACCACCGATACTGAGCCGGGCTTCCTGCATAAGCGCATCGAGTGAATCAATTGCTCTGAGGTAGGGAATCTCCTTTTCGTAGTTTTTGCTACCAAGGCGCTCTGTTCCCTTAAACATCATGTGCTCATACATATGTGAAAGGCCAGTGGTTCCGGGACCTTCATTCATCCCACCCACAAAGTAATACAACCTGCAACTTACTACTGCCACATTGGAATCGGGGACTATTATGACTCTCAGTCCGTTATCAAGCGTATCGTAAGTGACAGGTATGTCGATGTTTTCAGCGGATACACCTCGTAGAAGTATAAAAAACAGTAACAAGCATAGTATTTTTTTCATGAATCGATCATCTCCATATTGAATGTACCGAGTTTTGAGCCACGCGGGCTAAGGGTCCCTGATATCCTTGGATATCAAATTATATGTTATTGATAAATATAGTAATTAACCATCCTTAATTGCTTACGGTTATAGGCACCTGGTCAGAATATTTTCTATATCACTGTTACTTAAAGGGTGAGGATTATTTCTGTTACCCGATTGAAGAGCGATCTCTTTAAGGTGTTCTTTATCTATCTTAAAGGTAGATAAAGAGGGTAACTTCAGCTTATTCTTAAGGTTATAAAGTGTTTCCACAAGGCGGCTGCAATCCTCCCATAAGCCAGCGGATTCTGATTCTGTTATCAGTGTCGATAGCCTGGCGTACTTTTTAACATAAATGCTATCCGGCGCGTTTTGTTTTAAATGTTTAACCGTTTTTTCTGTTACGCCTGCAAGAATCAGACCACAAATCAGCCCGTGAGCTACAGGAAACCTTCCACCCACAATCGGCGCAATGCCATGCACCGTTCCAAGTCCCGAATTTGCAAGTGTAATACCGGATATCAAGGAAGCATACGCCATCTTTTCCCGATGTTTACTGTTATCGCCGTTTTCAGTAGCCTTGATAAGATTATTTGCAATTCCCTTCACCGCGCCTTCGATAAGATGATCGGTGAGGGGAGATGATTTTGTAGAAACATAAGATTCAATCAATTGAGTGAGGGCATCCATTCCACATGAAGCTGTTACCAACGGTGGACAGCTAATGGTAAGCTCCGGATCGATGAGGGCAATATCGGGTACCAGATTGGGGTGCCTGATAGAACGCTTCTTATCATCTATTGTAAGTACTGCATTAGCGCTTGCCTCGCTGCCAGTGCCTGAAGTTGTGGGGATGGCTATAAATGGCACTTTAACACCATTATGTTTCCTATCGCCAAACCCTTCCAGGTAACATTTGACTGATTCGTCCTGGGGAAGCATTGCACTGATAGCCTTACCTGCATCAATAACACTTCCGCCTCCAACCGCTACGACCAAATCGATAGAACTGTTTTTGTGATTTTTAACTGCTTCATCGACCATTTCACTGTCTGCTTCATGCTCCACAGTGAAATTAACCTCTTCAATATCTGCTCTTTTGAATATCTGTTGTATTCTCTCTCTATACCCACTCTTAGTTATTGATTTTGATCCTGTTACCAGTAGTGCTTTTTTGCCGTAACGAGCGGCAAGATCACCCAATTTATCTATAGTGCCTGATCCAAATATGATCTGGGGTGTTCTGTAGAAATTAAAACTTTCAATTTGCATCCACTTCTCCTTTAAATCAAAATCGATACGAGTATCACTACTGAGTACAAGTGAAATAATATATCTTAATATACATGATCTGACAAAAACCCAAAAATGAGGTGATTATGAAACCATTTAGTATTGCTTTATGTCAGAACATACCGGGCTATGATGTCGAGAGAAACATCGATAAAGCATTCACTATGATCGGTAAAGCCGCTGATAGGGGGGCGAAACTTGTATCTCTTCCAGAGATGTTCTATCATCCTTTTGAACTTAAAAAGTTACCCGCTTTAGCCGCTTATGAAGCTGAACTTAGAGACCGGTTTTCCACTGCGGCCAAAAAACATGCCATCTATCTGTGTACCGGATCGTTTGTAACTCAAACAGATGATAACAGGGTTGCCAACAGTAGCGCAGTGTTTGGACCGGATGGAGCAAATTTGTGCGAGTATAGTAAATGTCACCTCTTTGATGTTTCATTCGGAACACTTCAGCTAAAGGAATCCTCTGTTTTCTCCAAAGGTGATGGTTTTTGTATGGCCGATACTGATCTGGGGAAAATAGGTATACTGATTTGTTATGACATTAGATTTCCGGAAGCTGCACGGGAAGTAGCCTTGATGGGTGCAGAGCTACTGATCGTTCCTGCTGTCTTTAATCAAATTACCGGACCAGCCCACTGGCATCTTTTTATGAGATGCAGGGCGGTTGAAAATCAGCTGTTTGTGGCAACGGTTTCGCAGGGTAAAAACAATGATAGTGGCTATAAAGCGTACGGACATTCTATGGTTGTATCACCCTGGGGAGATGTTTTAGCTGAAGCTTCGGATGATGAGCGGATAGTGATGACAGAGATCGATCCTGCTGTTTTGGAAAAAACGCGAAAACAATTACCACTTCTCAATCACCGAAGAGAAGATCTGTACTGAGAGGTTATTGCTGATTATCACTGCTGGAAGTCTATCATATACTATTGTACTATATAGTGAGAACTAACCACAAAGGAGCCTTAATGAAAATATACCGTTTAAGTGAAGGAAAGAAGATTGCGGGGATATGTGCCGGAATTGCTGATTCGTATAATCTGGATGTAACACTTGTGCGGTTGGCAGCAATTTTTCTTACAGTAATAACCGGTGTGTGGCCGGGAGTTATTACCTATCTTGCAGGTTGGTATCTTATTCCTGAACTTGAAAAATCTCCCAAAAAAGAAAAACCATCTGAGGACCAGTAAGCACTTTTTCTGTTGATTATAATTTTACCGCGTAGTGGGCATTGGCATCAATGCCCTTTTTTATGCCCAATTCCATTTATAATTGTTTCAACGCTTAACAGGTCACTTTTACGATTAAAACAAAATCTTTTTCCTGGCTTTCAAAACGTTTATCCTAATAATTATATAAGAACCATCACACATTTTCATCGATACCCACAATATTTAGTCTATTTGGGCACGAAGCATCGCGCTTGTTTAGCCCTTTCCCTTCGAGCTACTCTTGATGGCGCTCTATGGTAATCCATATCTAACCAAAGTACCTTATTTGCGATATCGAACAGCCTAAACACAATATGTGGTATGTACCCATGAGTAAGCCGAAAGCGGCTTATAAAAAAACTCCGAATTCTTATCCATTATTAAACTAAACATAAAAGTATTAAAGGTTTTCAATAACCCTTTCGTATATACACATCAAATGTTTAATTAGTTTAAATGTGCTTGAAACTTTAAAACCGCTATAGTAAAATTTCTGCACATTATTTCTTAAGGCATAAAGTATGGCAAATAGGGTAGAGTACATTAAAAAGCTTTCACAGGAACTCTCTAAAGCACGGGAGAGGGCATCTCTTTTAGAGCAGCGTCTACAAAAGGTAAATGGCGTTACTTCTGCGATAATATATGAATTAGATACCAACGGATGTTTTACTTATATAAATGAGGCTGTTGAAGAGATCCTGTTTTTCACTCCTGAAGAATTAATAGGCTCCCATTTCTCAACCATCATGTCAAAAAGGGAAGCTAAGAGGGTGAGCAGAGAAACTGTACTGCCCAGATTTAAAGGCAAAAAAACCGGTTCTTCTAACTCTCCTAAGCTATTTGATGAGAGACGGACCGGCAAACGCAGAACCAGGAGTCTTGAAGTAAAGCTTATTTCAAAAAAAAACAGAGAAACAAAAACATTTTTAGGTGATGTAACAGGAATGGTTGATGTTGAAGGAGCTTATGTTTCAGATAAAATAAAAAATAAAGTGGCCTTTACAGGAAGTCACGGTATCATATTCGATATCACCAAATATAAACAATCAGAACGTCACAGACTCGAAATGCAAAAGCGCATCTTAGAGATGCAGAAAATGGATGCAATCGGAAAACTTGCAGGACGAGTTGCTCATGATTTGAACAACAAACTGGGCAGTATAATAGGATCTGCGGAACTAATGAATCAAAAGTATGGTGATAATGCGGATCATCAACTCAATAAATATATAAACAATATCCTTTCTGCATCAAAGAAAGCCGTTGATCTGTCATGCAGGCTTCACGAATTCAGTAAGAAAAATAATTATACCTATGCCACTATAGATGCCCATCTGTTAGTGAATAATGTGCTTGAATTCATTAAACCAACGATGAGTGAATCTATAACTTTGCAAAAAATATTTGCTGCCAACGATTCTTTAATAACCGGATGTTCAAATCAGCTTCAAAACACATTTCTCAACCTCTTTGTTAATGCCTGTGATGCCATGAAAAGCAGTGGTGGGGTACTAACTGTAGAAACCAGCAATGTAAATCTAAAACACAAACTGGATTGTTGCGGTTATTTTTATTCAAGACCGGGTGATTATCTTCTGATCTCAGTTACTGATTCCGGATGTGGTATGGATGAAACAACCCAGGCAAATCTCTTTGAGCCTTTTTTTACCACCAAAAATGATGAACAATCGATTGGTTTAGGGTTAACCAGTGTACGGGATTGTATAAAAAACCATGGTGGATTTATAATGGTGGATTCCAAATTGGGCCAGGGTACATCAGTTCATCTGTATTTGCCAGCGTACCAGTGCTGATTGATTTCTCTTTATAATACTTCACTTAAAACTGGCTCAAGCATTCTTAATAGTTGGGCAGTTAAACTGCTGGTAAATGAATAGTCTTTCGCTTTTTCTCCTTTTACCATGGCAGTGATGACTCCGAAATGGTTATCACCAATAACAAAAACAAAGGCAGCGGTGCGGTTTCTCACCTCTTCATTTACCACCACTCCCATGTGGTTAACTGTGCGGTGACGATGATCGCCTGTTCCGGTTTTCCCGCCAATGCGTACCGTAGATGATGGACCAAACATGTTTCTTACCCTCATCGCCGTACCATTCTCTACAACATCAAAGAGCAGCTCCTTTAGTGTTGCTGCCACAGGCTCGGAGAGTACACGTTTGCTGTTATCCTGATTGGTATTTTTGCTCAGAATCGCTTCATAGGGAGTGTCTTTGGCAAAATGAATTTGTTTAATTCTTTGGGTGGGGTACTTTTTACCCCCACTTTGGATTATTCCTGCCAGTTGAGCTAATGCCAGAGGATTATCTGCAGAGCTACCCAGTGAAGTAGCATAGGATGGTACCAGGTTAGGGAATGGGTACCCAAGTTTTCGCCACGATTGGTGAATTTGTTTAAATGCTTCCATCTCAAGCACTGTTCTGATACGGCTGTTTTGGGCTGCTGTATCTGCTGTATACAACCACCGGTAAACATCCTTTAAATCTGGCTTACTCGCCTTATATGCTGACTGTAAAGATGCATTGGGGTTTTGTAAAAGGTGGGCAGCAGTCCAGATTTTTAGTGGATGAATACCACTGATATATCCTCTGTCAGACAGCGACATTGTTTCCGCATTGAAGGTGTTAATCAAAGACTTTGATTTTGAATAATCCTCAACTTCAATCCCATAGGTATTTAGCAGTTCAGAGAGTTCTTCTTTCGTTGGATTACTAAAAAGATAGCAATAAACTGCAGCGATTCGGCGCGCATTGATCCCGGTTGATTGAACCAGTGTGTTTAGCAGGCTGTCGGGACTAACAGAACTCAGTTGATTGAAAAAGCGCCTTACAAAAATTTGGCTCTCAAATTCAACAAACTTATCCAGATATTTGGTTCTGACCTGATTGGAATCGCTGTTCATCAGATCATTTCTTTGAATCTGATGAATGTGGTAATCGACTATATCACGCATCAATCGTATAAAGGGAAGGTTAACAGAGTGTCTGAAAGCATTTTTGACACTGATTATTTGATCGTTGTGCTTGTCATCAAAATTTGAGAATGTATGCAATCCGTTTCCGGTGAAAAAAACTTCATCAGGCGACGCACTATACCGTTTTTGCATCGCGGCTTCAAGTACCGTTTCCAGTGTTGGCTCTTCGGTATGGAGAAGCAAATACAACAGAACCCAGGTTGTAAGCTGGTCATTATTTTCAAACAGGGATGTAACAAGCTCATTTGTGCTTTTAAACCTGTGTTTTAGATAGAGCTCTTCAATAATTTGAAGGTAGGAAACAACTGTCCTTAATTTTGCTGTAGAGCCAAGGTCAAGTTTGATCCCTTCATTAACATTAAGAGGTTTATTAAGGTTGTCGGTCTGGATTCTTAGAATGTTTTGATCTCCTACACGTTTATAAAGCGAAAAACTGTAAACTACAGAGTCAGGATCTCCCCGGTTGAGTAGCCTGTGTCCTCGGAGACCGCTGGAATCTAAAAAGGATACTCTGTTGAGGTTGTTGAACAAATGTTCCACCTGATTGGTAGAGTTTGAAAGAATTGTACTTTGAACCGACATATCAAAACGGTCCAGGTCATATAAACCTGGCACAGAGAGTTTTGACATAAGTGCCGTTCTGATCACGTTGGCGGATTTATTGATTGGTCTATGTTTTACGTAGGGGTGCTCGTTTGGATCGTTTATTGAGATCTGAGCGTTACGAGCGTCGTGGTAAAGCTCTGTGTTAATTATGTTTTTTCTGTGTAACAAGCCCAGGTAGCTGTCTACAATGCTATTAAGCGAACTCTCAGACTCGGGCCGCAAGTAATACGCTGGTCTTCTCTGGGAGATAAACAGACTTAGGACCATCCTGTAAAAACGTCCTCTGTGCTGTGGAAACTTTGCACTTTCACCGAGTGAAAGATTTACCGAATCAAGCGTTGTACCATACCAAATCTTTAAACCTTCACCCAATCCATTAACCTCTCCATATCCCCGATAAGCACCAAAAGGCACTTTGTTGAGGTATTTCACTGCGATATCTTCCCGGGCATCAAGTGTGTTTCTTCCCCCCATGTATGCCCTGAAACTGGCTGATACCATTTGACGCACCTTCTCCTGGGGACCGGTAGTCATTCCTCCGGGAGAATAACAGAACTTCTCCAGCTGAGTGGCCAAAGTGCTTGCACCCGAAAGGTTGTTACTCAAACCAACCCTTGAAAGGCCAAAGTGTATGGTTGATCCAATGAAACGTCTCCAGTCAATGGCAGGATTTCGGTGCAAAACAGCTGTATCCAGAAGATTTCTGTCTTCAATAAACAAAAGCGTGTTTAGTATCAGCTTTGGAACAGAATCAAACGAATGGTACACCGGTGAAGGGTGCAGTGAAGAGAAAAACTCTCTGCCATCGTTATCTGTAATGGTTAACCCTGCCTGGCTCTTTTCCCGGTACGGTACATTGTACCCCCGTTCGATGTAGTTTAGCATGGAGGGGCTTAAAGTTGCCTGATACTCAATGGTGTACTGGTGGGCTGAAAGCCTGTTTAAAAACTCAGGTAATCTGTTATAGCCACGTCGTTTGTTTAAAGGCCCCCTTTGGGGATAGATTATGTGATAGTTTGCTCCCTCGGTAAGCTCATAGTTAAAATCAGATGCTTTTTCGGATAGGTAATTAGCCGAAAAATGGTGTGTTTGGGTCTCATAGTAAAAAAGCAGCAAAGACCCTGCGAGTGTCAGAATTGCCACTGCTATAAAAAAGAAAAGTGTGAACTGTAATAGCTTTCTGAGTAGTGAGCTCTTTTTCTGAGTGCTCTTTTTATCTTCCTGACTGTACGAGGGCACCACTGCACTATCGTTTTTTTGTTTTATGGTATCATTAGCCTTTTGATCAGGCATTTTCATTGATCCTTATGTTACAGAGAGTATCATTTATCAGTTTTTAGAGCTAATAGTAGTAATAATCAATCGTTATGCCGCTTTTGTCAGGGCTGCTCTGACCTTTGCAGAGGAATAGTTATATTATAGTAGTAGCGTCGGTATGGTCGGCGATATCGCAGGGTGTGGGATACGGAGGTAAAAGTTTGTCCGGCGACACCTCAGGGTGTGGGGTAGGGAGGTAAAAGTTTGTCCGGCGACACCTCAGGGTGTGGGGTAGGGAGGTAAAAGTTTGGCTGGCGATACCTCAGGGTGTGGGATAGGGAGGTA
>JARUKZ010000051.1 GCA_029688955.1 Chitinispirillales bacterium ANBcel5
TTTGCCACTAACGAGTATATGAATTACCTTCTGCGCACTACAGACGGTGGCGTTTCCTGGGATCGTGTCCATCTGCCCGATTCTTTTGCCACCATCAATAATGTCCATTTTTATGATTCTGATACGGGATGGATCACTGGAACTACCCAAAATTGGGAACGGTATATTATCCAGACCACCGATGGTGGAGCAGCATGGGAACCTCTGTTTCTGGATTCAAACATGTCGATTATCACTACGATCGCCTTTCCCACTACCCAAACCGGTTTTTTCGGTACCAGGGAAGACTACCATTTCGGACTAACCCGGGATGGTGGTCATACCTGGGAGGTTGAATCTTATTTTTACGGATATGAGGAGTTGTTTTTTCTCGACGAAAATATCGGATGGATGGCAGGTGTGTATGTAGGAGGGGGTACTGTGCGTAAGACCACCGATGGTGCAGTAACGTGGCAGGACCGTGTAAGGAGATTTGAAAACGGAGAAAGATTTCCCTATATATATTCAATTTTTTTCATCGATGAGCACCGCGGATGGATCGGTGGTTCCAATGGCACAATAGCTGTAAGCACCGATGGCGGAGATACCTGGTCTGTTCAGTATGAAGAAACCAGGGGCTCAGGTGTAGATGCGATACATTTTGTAAACGATAAAGTTGGTTGGGGGGTAGGATGGGGCGGTGCAGTTTATTTTACCCAAAACGGTGGCGATGATTGGGAGAGAAAGGATTTCGGGACAACGAGTGATCTTTATGATATTCAGTTTGTGGGACCAAATCATGGGTGGATAGTAGGAAACCGCGGCATCCTTTACCGCACCACAAACAATGGTGGCTATCCCCAACCGGTATCGGCAACCCGTACACCTCAGCGGGTCGCACCGTCTCAGCTCTCCTTAAATGCCGTATCGGGCAAACCCGGTAGTGTTGAGCTACGCTATAGCCTCTCAAAGCCCGGTAGAGTAACCATAGACCTGTATGATCTCCGTGGGAAACGCGTTGAGCAAGTGCTTAACAAACCCCGGGGCGCCGGCGGAGACCATACTGTGCGATTCAGTGGTGGAAGCGGCTTTTATGTGGCAGAGATACGGGTAGAGCATAACGGTGGAGTGATAAGTGCGGTTGAGAGAGTGTTGGTACGGTAGGGGGGAGAGGGGGCGGTACATTCCGCACGGATCGTGGCTTTCGCCCTTCGGTTTTGTTCAGGGAGTACTCAAGAATTATCAGTGTATCGCATCTACCTTTATCCCAAAATCATAGCAATATACCCGTACACGATCACAACGATCGATGAAAGTGCGTAGGGTAAGGGGAATCCGATTGCAGGGGTGATGCTTTTAAATTGCTCCTGTGCGGCACTCAAGGCCGGAATCGATGCGCGTGCTCCGGCAAGTGCCCCGGTAAGAATTATAGGATCCATTTTAAACAAGTACAACCCCACAAACCAGGCACAAATGGAGGGTATAAGTGCGGCAATCATCCCTATTGCTAAAACCGACACTAACTCACCACCACGGCCAAGGGCCTCCACCAGCTCTGGCGCGACATTGAGGGCAAGTACAGTAATAAAAAGGTCAAGCCCCAGATTTTGCATCAAATCAAGAGCGGGATCTGGTGTTGCTCCACCCAGGCGTGGATTATAGGTTCGTAAAATCCCCAACGCTATTCCTGATACAATTACTCCTCCCGAGGTACTCAATGTAAAAGGAATTCCAAACATCGGTATTGATAACAGGCCTAAAAGAAAGCCTGCAATGAGTCCAAATGCCAACGTGGCCAAACTGGTGCTTGTTGATGGAAGTAGTACTGTTCCTATTCTCTCGGCTGCCTTTTTTACACCATATTCTGTGCCCAGTACCCTGAGAACATCACCTTTTTCAAGCTTTACTCCGCAAAGCAGTGGCATCTGGTGCGCCTGGCGAAACAGTGCTTTTGTATATAAGCCTAACCCCGCAGTGATCTCTCTTAAATCCTGAAGCGTTTTGCCCCGTATCTCCTTACTCTGAACAACGATCTCTGCCGGTGTGATTGGTATATCAAGCGATGCCTTATCTACAATCTCCCTGCCAATTCTTTTGCTTTCCTTTATTTTCTGTTCAATAGGACCAAAAATGGTCACTCTGTCGCCACAGTGAAGTATCGGGTCTGATGTTACATCCAAAAGGCTACCATTTCGTACAACCCGTGCCACCGATATTCCATAGTGTTTTTGAATAAAACTAAGAGGTTTACCGTCAAGATCGATGTTATCCAGTATATACGCTCTGGTATCTACCGGTAAATAACCCATTGCAAACTCCCTACCGGTACCTGGTAGTGGTAAAGAGTTATCACCATGTTCTTTTTCGGTTTTTCTGGCAGCACTTACCGGCTCAATTTTAGATAACCGGGGGAAGTAGCGACACAGAATAACAATTCCAAGGGTTGAAAAGATATAGAGAACAGCATACGCCGCGGTGATATTCGCCCTGATTTGGGTGTAAGTATACCCCTGGGGAATAGTGTAGGTTTCACTGTCAATCAGGTTAGAAGCAACTCCCACAAGGGCAGTCACTGTAGAGCTGCCGGCAATGATCCCTGCATTGAGGCCCGGTGGGTATTCAAAGGATCGGGATGCGGCCATCACTATGAAAAAATTAAGCGATGCGACAATCAGGGTAATAATCAATAGATGCGTTCCTTCACGGCTGATACCTGAGAGAAACTGAGGGGCTACTCTCAAACCGGTAACGAAGAGAAAAAGCAGAAGAAAAATTGTTTCCACAATTTCCGGGATTTCAAAACGAAGGGAGGAATAGAAGTACACTGTAGCGCTTATAATTATACCACTAAAGAGGGTCGCTGAGGTGGAGCCGAGTTTAAGCGATCCAAATTGTACCCGTCCAAGCAGGTGACCAATCCCCAGTACAAGAAAGATAGAAAAGAAGAGCTGATCGTGCAGAAACTCAAAAAAGGCGTTCATGTCTGACCGTTTATTTAAAGGAATAAATAGAAATCAAAGCAAATAGAGTTTACCAAAAACTGTGCCACCGGAACAAAAAATCAGCAACTTAGCAATAAATGTTCTGCACATACGAAGACATAAGTGTATGAAGACGATAGGCGCAAAGTTACCAAATGAAATTAGTCTGGTCGCAGGAGTAGCTCTTCTGTTGTTATTTTCTGTACCTTCAGTTCTCTATGGTCGGGAATCCAACTGTTTCACTTCGGGGCGAAAAGACACATGCGGGAGTGGGGAACTTGTTCTTGCTTCTGTTATTAATGATTGCTTGCCATTGGATACAGAACGGTACAGAAACACTGTTTCCCACGGCATCAGTAAGGTTTCCAAATGTACTCTTCAGGGAATAGTGAAAAGTGGCATTCCGGTGCAGTTCAGTGGTCTCAAAGTTAACCGGTTTATAAAGGAGGTTAGTACTGATAACCAGCTTGAAGATGGTTCTTTTCAACTCTTCACTCCTCTTTTGAATTGAAAAAGGCCCAAGGTAGAAATGTATTCAAGGAAACGAAAAACAAAAGAGGAGAAAAAATATGATTAGAAACTATGACACATCTTCGACACTGAAACTTGCAAAGACTTTGAATAAAACGGATCATGAACAGTTATTTGAACAGGGAATAGGCTCAATAATTTCAAAGCTGGAAAGTGCCGCAGAAGCTCTCTACGCCCTCTCCTGTAAGCGGGAAGCTGAGCTGGTTAAAAAAGACCTGCAACGTTTGCGCTCTCCGGGGTTTGTCGATCGGTACAAAAGCTCGATTCAAACAAGAAAACTGTCTGCACAGGCCGCTATCGACTCTATTATCTTTGACCTTGCGGATAATCTTGAAAGGCAGAATTAACTTTTCTGCCTTTTTTAGGTAACAATTACCTCTTCTCCGTTCACTAAAACGAATCTGACCTCAGGCTCTTCGATCAACAGTTCTTCAAGCATCGTTTCTGTAGTATCCACCGCAAAGTGTACCCCTACAATATCGGCAAATTTTCCCGGGCTGATGCTTCCAAGGGTATCGGACATATTAAGGGCCCGGGCAGGGTTCACAGTAACCCATCGCAGCATCTCCTTAACATCCAAATGCGGGTGTTGAGTCTTTATAGCGTAGAGCTCATCAAAGAGACTCATCTCTCCGGCAGCCGCAACCCCTTCAGTGCCAAGGCAAATAGTCGCGCCTCTGTTGAGCGCTACTTCAAGCGGAAAACTTTTATGGCCCATCATCTGGTTATACCGAAAACAGAGAACTAAAGCGACTTGCTCTGAACTTAAATAGGAGAGCTGTTCTCCGTTTATGTAGTTACAGTGGAAACATACTCCACCGTGTGGGATGAGCTTTGAGTTTATGGCATAGTGAACGGAACCGTGCTTTGTTTTCTTAAACGGCCACTCTCTTTTACGCGTTTGGTGAAAATAGAGATCACCCGCGTGCTCACAGAAAGCCTGAAGCTCTTCGGAGCTCTCTGCCAGGTGGGTTGCCCAGAGACAGTTGTTCTTTTGGGTAAAATCGATGATCTCTTTTTGTGCCGGTTCGCTGAGGGAATAAAGGGCATGGGGACCCGCTCCCAGGGTACAGAGACTGCTGTTTCCTGCATCGTTTGTTAGCGAATTTAGCACATTTGGTGAGCGTATGCTACAATCCTCATGGAGTTCCTTTATTACCCATGAGCGGATAGATTCATCTTTGAGCACCTCTTTTGAGAGGCCGGTGCGGCTGGAATCAACAATACAGGTTGTTCCATCAGCAATCATCTCCCGCACACACAGGCGCATCATAGAAGGCAATGACTCTTTGGGGGTCTGTTTGATCCTTGAGTTTCGTTTATTGGTATATGATGCAAACGTTTCTTCGGGGAGTTTTTCGATCCCCCTTGAAGCACACTCTTCCAGGTGGGTATGCATGTTGATTAGACCTGGCAACAGAAGCATATCCCCCAGATTAACCATCCTGTCATCTCTGGTGCGTTTTACTGTGCTCCGCGGTCCTACATCAACGATTCTGTTTCCATTTACCGTAATGGCCCCGTTATGGAGGATCTGTTCATTATCCAGATAGATATACCGTGCAAAATATACTGTGTTCATTACTCCCTTACTATTCCTGATAACTGCTTACTGGGCTGATATGGCCTGATTTTTTCTGCTCACTATGGTGCAAAATATATCGTGCAATCAGTTTTAAGCCAATTCGCGTTGACAGGGATCGATGTTTGCACGTATTTTACTGAGCTAACTGGTTAAATTACTCTTAACCTCGACACTAAAAAAAGCAGAAAGGAACTGTAATGAATAAATATCTTTTGCATGCTTCAGGGGTAGTCTTCCTTTTTAGTAGCGCTGTTTTTGCTCAGGAAACCGAACCGAGTCCGGGTGGTAGTTTTCTGATCATGATGATCCCTATTCTATTAATTGTTTATTTTCTGATGATTCGCCCTGAGCAGAAAAAACAAAAAGCTCGTCAGGCAATGCTTCAGAACGTCAAAAAGGGCGACAAGGTGCTTACTGTAGGCGGTATCGTTGGTGTGATTACCAACGTCAAAGACTCTACTCTTATGATAAAAATTGGTGACAATACCGTGGTAGAGATGACAAAAACCGCCGTCTCATCCGTACTTAATGGAGACGGAACAGAAAAAAAACTCTGATAGTAGGGAGAAAGTAAGTGCAGGCAATGCGTTATTACGGTGATCCTGTTTTAAGGAAACAAGCTAAAACAGTTGAAAAATTTGATTCTAAATTGCAAGCTTTCATTGATGAATTAATAGAAACGATGCGTAGTGAAGATGGTGTTGGTCTTGCGGCACCTCAGGTTGGTGAATCTATAAGAGTGGTTGTGATCGATGCTTCGGGGGGGGAGATGGAACCCTATGTTCTGGTTAACCCCCAGATAGTTCAATTCTCTGAGGAGAAGGAGGATTACGATGAGGGGTGTCTTAGTATACCGGGAGTTACCCTGAGTGTTAATCGTCCTTCAAAAATTACAGTAAAGGCCTGTAATGGTTCGGGGGAAGAGTACACTATTGAGGATGCAGAGGGGCTTTTGGCTCGTGCTCTTCAGCATGAAATAGATCATCTGAACGGTATTCTCTTTATAGATCATGTTTCACCTCTTCAGCGCAGTCTTATCAGTGGGAAATTGAAAAAAATCTCCAAGGCCAAGCGTGACAAGTCAGAAACCATTTAGTTCCATAGTTTTTTTTGTATCATTAGTATTGCTCAGCTGTAGTTCACCGCTTCTTGTACCAGATCCTGACAGGGCTGGTCACAAGGAGGAGGCTGAACCGCTTAAGGATGAGGATACTGCTGAGCGGCGTGTTGAAATCAGGGATGTTGATTTTGCGCGGGCTTTTGATGAGCACTATGACAGTAGCTGTGTTGAAAAAACGGACACGGCTGTTTCAGACTCAAAAATTCAAGCGCTTAAAGACAAACAGGTGCACTCCTTTCGCTACCCACCCCTGCGGCTCAACAAAAGGCCGGTGAGGATTTTACTTCGCTCGGACGTGAGCAGATCCGTTGTGTATTCCCCTTCAAGAACTGCCATTGTGTCTTCATCTGAACCTCTCTATTTTAGAGGGAGGCTTGAGCTTAAAGCGTCAAATGATACAGAAACAATTGCTGCTACGGTAAATAATCAAACAAAAGTGCTCTCCCTACCCTGTACATTGAAAATTAAAAGTGAAGTGCAGGCTATCGATGTGGAAGAGGACAGTTACCGGGGAGCATTGATTTTAGTCTCAAAGAAAAAGGGTACCTTTTCCATCGTGAATCTGGTTGATGTGGAGGATTACTTACGGGGTGTTGTTCCCAAAGAGATGGGCAGTTTGCCTGAAAGTGATATTGAAGCATTAAAGAGCCAGGCTGTTGCGGCACGCACCTATTCCTATCAGAGAATGGCAGCTAATGAGAATAACTTCTTCGATATGCACAGAACTGTCGCAGACCAGGTGTATGGGGGGGCCAATGTGGAGTTTCGCACCACTGATCTGGCTGTCAGGATGACAAAGGATCTTGTCTTATCCTATAACAACACTCTTGTGCATGCCTATTATCATTCCACCTGCGGGGGGAGAACGGCAAATGTGGAAGATATCTGGGGGCACAATCCCTATCCCTACCTAAAATCTGTTGTGGACACTGATTCTCGGGGAAAATCCTGGTGCAGCATATCCAGATACTATACCTGGGAGGAGAGCTGGAGTACAAGGCAGCTTTCAAACACGCTCAGCCAATTTTCCAGTGAAGGGCGTCTCGCGCACCCCTACTCAGGTTCTGTTCGGGATATAAGAGTCAACGAGCGTTTTTCCTGTGGAAGGATAAAAGAGTGTTCCATTCGTTCAACGGTAGGTGAGTACTCGGTTGGTGGTGACCGGATACGGTTTTTGATGCGAAGAAACACACAAAGCAGGGGTATTTTACGCAGTTCACGTTTTGAAATCAAGAGTCTGGATAGAAACAGAGTGCAGATAGCGGGTTCGGGGTTTGGTCATGGAATCGGAATGTGTCAGATGGGGGCGATTGGAAGATCGAGGGCCGGACAAAGTTTTGAACAGATCTTAAAGGCGTACTATACCGGCGTTCAGATACGTACTGCAGTTAGTTTTTCCCCACACTCTGTAGCGGAAGGTCATTAGTTTTTGAGATTTATCGCGGATCTGCATATTCACTCCCATTTCTCCATAGCCACAAGCAAACAACTTACTCCTGAAATGCTTGATCTTTGGTCTAAAAAGAAGGGCATTACTGTCACGGGTACGGGTGATGCGGTGCACCCGGGGTGGAGAAAAGAACTTAAGGAAAAGCTTAGATACGCAGGCAATGGTCTCTATACGTTGAAAAAAGCGTATAGACTTCCCGAGAGCAACGCCTGGAATACCAGACACTTTTTTATGCTTACGGCTGAGATCAGTTGTATTTATAAATTTGATGGCCGGGTAAGAAAAGTTCATAACATAATTGCTGCTTCTGATTTTAAATCTATGGATAAGATTGCCCGGCGCTTAGAGCGGGTGGGGAACATTGCTTCTGATGGCAGGCCGATTCTGGGTCTTGATTCCCGTGATTTGCTTGAGATTGTGCTGGAATCGGGCGATAACAATTTCTTGATTCCTGCCCACATATGGACTCCCTGGTTTTCTGTACTGGGCTCCCGGTCGGGGTTTGATTCAGTGGAGCAGTGTTTCAGAGATCTTTCCTCTCACATCTTTGCTCTTGAAACCGGTCTTTCCAGTGATCCGCCCATGAACCGCGGGTGTTCATTTCTTGACAGATATGCCCTGATCTCCAGCTCTGATGCTCATTCGCCCGAAAAACTTGGTCGTGAAGCTACACTGTTTAATACCGACATTAGTTTTGGTGCTATGGTTGCTGCTCTAAAAAACAGAGCGGGCGGTGAGCTTTTGGGGACCATTGAGTTTTTTCCCGAGGAGGGTAAATATCATCTTGATGGTCATAGAAAGTGTGGTATTCGCTGGCAGCCACAGGATACACTGGAGCATAATGGACTATGTCCGGTTTGTGGTAAAGCGGTTACCGTAGGGGTGCTTAGCCGCGTAACTGAACTTGCAGATCGCAGACTCTGGGGCAATTGTAAAAATGATAATTTCTACTATCTTACCTCTCTTAAGGGACTTCTTTCGGAAATTACCGGTACTTCTGCAGGGAGCAAAAAAACAGCCGCATTGTATGAATCCTGTTTAAGCAGATTCGGCTCTGAGTTTGATATTCTTCTTACCACTCCCTTAACTGCTATTAAAGGGATTGATTCAAGAATTGCCGAGGGAATTAGAAGGCTTCGTGCGGGAACGGTGACTCGTGTGGGGGGCTTTGATGGTGAATTTGGCAGTATTAAGCTATTTACGTAAGAACTTGACAGTGATCGTACCTTTCCCTCCTTTTTAATCCAGTAAACAGTGGTTAATCGTATAACCTTTTATAAAGCGAGAGTACAATAGAACGTTTGAGAATAGCATTCTACTACTCATAGCTCCTGCTGTTTTTAAAACGATGTTTATAAAACCAATCAATTTGGTTAAAAAAACCTGCTACAGCTGCAGTTCCGCATTTAAACGATTTAAAAAAGTAAAGTTATTGGAACCTACAAACCCTTGAATTCAAAAGGTTTTTATATCTGGTCTCCCTTTTGCATGGAAAACTAATAGAGGGTTAGAAAAAAGACAGCAATATACCCACAATGCCAATGGATTTAGAACTATGGCGAGCCTCTGGGAAGATTGTTGCGTGGGAATTTACAACTGAGGAGGCGTCTATGGATGTGGTTAAAAAGAAAAACAGAGACTATGAAAAAAATAAAGAGCACCATTTTTCAGAAACGTTAGTTCCGGGCTTTATAGACGAAAAACAGTTTCGTACAATGCTGATTTTTGAGCGCAAGAGAACGGAACGATCACACAAACCGGTACTGCTCATACTGTTGGATGTTTCTAAACTGTACGAGTTTAAAGATATACGGTTTACTGAGATGCTTAAGGTAAAAAGAGTGATTCAGGCCCTTATTGAGTTTACCCGTGATGTTGATATCAGGGGATGGTACACCCATGGAACGGTTATCGGCATTCTCTGTACTGAGTTTGATGGTATAAGTCGTGATTCATTATGCCAAAAAGTAAAGATTGTTGCTGAAGGAGCACTGGGAACCGGGGATGCTTCAAAGCTTGCTGTAACCTGTCATTGTTTCCCTGAAGTAGATCAGCAGGGAAACGCTATGGACCAGCAGGATACCATCTTTTATCCCGAAAATGATACCAGTACATCCAATACCTATCTTCTCTTTAAGCGGGGTATCGATATAGCGGGATCTTTTTTGGGGCTTTTACTATTCTCGCCACTCTTTGTTATCATTGCTTTGTTAATTAAACTGGATTCCAGGGGACCGGTATTTTTTAAACAGAAACGAGCGGGATACCGGGGTAAACCATTCACCCTTCTTAAGTTTAGATCGATGCACGTTAACTGTGATGAATCGACACACCGGGAGTATGTACAGAAGCTTATTAAGGGTAGTGTGGACAGTGAGAGTAGTGGTTCGGTGTATAAGATCACCAGTGATCCGCGTATAACCCGAATGGGGAAGATCTTACGTAAGACAAGTCTGGATGAGCTGCCTCAGTTTATAAATGTGTTAATCGGAGATATGTCCCTTGTGGGTCCGCGTCCTGCGATTCCATATGAGATAGAACAGTACGATATATGGCACAGAAGAAGAGTGCAGGAGAGTAAGCCGGGGATAACCGGGGTTTGGCAGGTAGAGGGAAGAAGCCAGACAACTTTCGATGGTATGGTGCGAATGGATTTAAACTACTGTCGAACACGTTCCCTTATGGTTGATCTTAAGCTGATAATGAAAACACCAGTGGCGCTCTTAACGACAAAAGGGGCTTATTGAGGTGAAGAGTTAAGGAGAGTGGGTAAACGGTAGTGATGAGTACATAACTGAAATGTTTTTGTTTCAAGATGGATTAAAAGAGGAGTTTTGTATGTTAAATATTGGTGTAATAGGATATGGGTATTGGGGGCCAAATATTGTAAGGAATTTAAATGCTATTGAGGGGGCGCGTGTGGTGGCAGTCTGTGACAGGGATCAGGGTGCTTTAAAACGCCTCTCGGGAGCATATAAACAGTTAAAAATCTGCAGTCAAAGTGATGAGATACTTAACGATACCACTATAGATATAGTAGCGGTGGTTACTCCGGTCTGCACCCATTTTGAGTTGGCAAAAAAGGCTCTTGAAAATGGAAAACATGTATTTGTGGAAAAGCCTTTTACTTCCAGTTCTGCACAGGCTGTGGAGCTCATTGAGCTTGCGGAGAAAAAGAATTTAAAAATCATGGTAGATCATACCTTTATTTTTACCGGTGCTGTTAGAAAGATAAAAGATCTTTTGGCACAGGGGGAGTTAGGGGATATCTATTATTATGATTCTGTGCGGGTTAATCTGGGTTTGTTTCAACATGATGTAAATGTGGTGTGGGATCTTGCTCCTCATGATTTTTCGATCATGCGGTATCTGATTAACGAAAAACCGCTGGCACTTAGTGCCTGGGGACGTTCCCACATAAACAAACTGGAAGATATAGCGTATGTAACAGTTCACTTTGGGAGCAGTAAGCTTGCCCATTTTAGTCTTAACTGGCTCTCACCTGTGAAAGTAAGAACGACCCTTATTGGGGGAGAAAAGAAGATGTTGGTGTGGAATGATGTTAACCCTGATGAAAAGATAAAGATATATGATAAGGGAGTAGAGGTCAAAAATGCCCAGGGAATTTATGATCTGCTTGTTAGTTATCGAAGTGGGGATATGTGGGCTCCCAAAGTCCAACAGACCGAAGCATTAAAGCTTGAATGTCAACATTTTATTCAGTGTATTGAACAAGATTCAACACCACTTAATGATGGGGTTGTTGGTCTTGAGGTGGTACAGATGCTTGAAGCATGTAATGAATCAATTAAAAATGGCGGAAGAATGGTGCAGATTGGTTCTGATGTTTTGTCGGTAACGGGGTAAGAAGCTTACGCTTAGAGTTAGTTAAAGTTTTAAGGAGGGCAGTGATGGAGCAAACAGTGAATAACAGGTGTGTGTCTTCAGATGTTAAACTCGGAGAGGGGGTAAAGATCGCACCCTTTACCAACCTCTATGGGTGTACTATAGGGGATAACTCTAAGGTGGGCACATTTGTAGAGATACAAAAAAATGCACAGATTGGTGCTAATTGTAAGATTCAGAGCCATACCTTTATATGTGAAGGGGTAATAGTGGAAGATGAATGCTTTATAGGTCATGGAGTTACTTTCATAAACGATCCTTATCCCCGTTCAACCAATGCAAACGGTGAGCTTCAGGGCGAACAGGACTGGGCTGTGGTGCCCACGATAATAAAAAGAGGTGCATCGATTGGATCGGGAGCTACGGTTATGTGTGGGGTTGTTATAGGTGAAGGAGCGATAGTGGGTGCTGGGAGTATGGTGACAAAGAGTGTGCAATCAGCTACTATAGTAGCCGGTAACCCTGCCAGATTCAAAAGGAGGATAGATGAATAACATACCATTTCTGGATTTAAAAGCCCAACACAATGAGTTGATGGATGAGATTATTGAGACGATCGGTGAAAACGCAAGAAATGCCAATTTTGTGGGCGGGCCACTGGTTGAAGAATTTGAGCAGGATTTTGCCCGTTTTTGTGGCAGTAAGTATGCAATTGGTGTGGGAAGTGGAACCGATGCCCTGCGCTTTGCTCTTATGGGGGCTCAGGTGAGTCCCGGTGATATGGTTATCACTGTTCCCAACACATTTATTGCTACTACAGAAGCAATTACTCAGGCTGGCGCCATACCGGTCTTTATTGATGTCGATGAGCGTACCGGCTGTATGGCACCTGATAAGTTAAGGGACTATCTTGAAACCCACTGTTATATCGATATGCATCAGGGGGTAACAATCAACAAAATAACGGACAAGCCGGTGAAGGCTGTTATTCCGGTGCACCTTTTTGGACAGGTTGCCGATATGGATCCCATCATGGATCTTGCTCACAGGCACAATATCACCATTATAGAAGATGCGTGTCAGGCACACGGAGCGCAGTACTTTTCTCAAAAACGTCAAAGCTGGCTCAGGGCTGGTTCGATCGGTGAATCCGCCGCGTTTAGTTTCTACCCCGGTAAGAACCTTGGGGCCTTTGGTGAAGCGGGGGCAGTCACTACCAATAATGAACAGTTAGCCAACAGAATACGGATGTTAAGGGATCATGGTCAGGTGAGAAAATATATTCATGAGATTGAGGGGTATAATGGTCGCCTGGATACTATACAGGCAGCAATACTACTTATAAAGCTAAGGCATTTGCCCCGATGGAATGAAATGAGAAGAGAGTGTGCTGCACGATATAATGAATTACTGACCAAAATTTCAGGGGTTGAATTGCCGTATGAGCCTATCTGGTCCCGCTCGGTTTACCATCTATATGTTATTCAGAATGTCCAAAGAGATACGATGCAGCAGTTTCTGTCTCAAAAAGGAATCGGCACCGGGCTTCACTATCCCGTTCCACTTCACCTTCAAAAAGCCTACTCGGTACTGGGATATAAGGAAGGATCTTTTCCGGTAAGTGAGAGGATGTGTAAAGATATACTGTCTTTGCCTATGTTTCCTACTCTTGGTTATGAGCAGCAACAAAGAGTCGCAATGGCGGTGATGGAATTCAATGATAGTCAAAGAAACGGCACCAGCGAGGATACATTCAGCAATGCAAACCAATAATTGGTAACATAGGGCAGGCTGGAGCTGAAAAGAGTACTTATACGACAAGGGAGAGAACACAATGAAAGCAACAAGTTTGTTCTATATTCTCAAGCCCTTTATCCCTCGTTCTATTCAATTAGCAATGCGTGCAGCAGTTATTCGCAGAAAGCTTCCAGCCTGCACCCATAGCTGGCCTATACTCGAGCGTTCTGGTCACAAGCCCCGCAACTGGCTGGGCTGGCCTGGTGATCATAATTTCGCTCTGGTACTTACTCATGACGTTGAGCACTATAACGGGCAGAATAAATCATACAGAGTAGCGCAACTGGAGATGAACCTTGGTTTCAGGTCATCGTTTAATCTTGTCCCCAGGCGTTATGAGGTCTCCGCTGAGCTTCGCAACTTTTTAGTTCACCATGGTTTTGAAGTTGGAGTACATGACTATAATCATGATGGGTTACTGTTTAGTTCCTATGAAGTGTTTAGTGAGAGAAAGGGTGCGATCAATGATTATTTAAAACTATGGAAAGCCAATGGGTTCAGGGCCGGAGCAATGCACCACAATTTAAAATGGATTGGTGAATTGGATGTGTTGTATGACTGTTCAACCTTTGATACCGATCCCTTTGAGCCACAGCCTGATCCTGTGGAGACGATTTTTCCCTTTCTGGTAAATAAAGATGAAGAAAACTCTTATGTAGAGATGCCTTATACTCTTCCACAGGATTTTACCCTGCTCGTTTTGATGGGGCATGAAAACATTGAAATATGGAAGAGAAAGCTTGACTGGATAGTGGAGCGTGGAGGTATGGCATTGATTAATACGCATCCTGATTACATGTGTTTTGATGGGAGTCCTTCAATAGAAGAGTATCAGGCTGAGCGGTATGAAGAGTTTTTGCAGTATGTAATTGATCGATACGATGGAATGTTTTGGCATGCTTTGCCTTGTGATGTTGCAAGGTTTGTCAAAGGCATGCTGCAGGAATCCCAGAGTTTAACTGGAAATTACATTAAGACAAGGAGATCCAAATGAGAGTCTGTATGGTGGCATACACATTTTATGAAGGAGATAACAGAGTGAGGCGCTATGCTGAAACATTGGTTAGGAGAGGGTATACTGTGGATGCCATTGTGTTACGTCAAAATGGGAGTAAGCCTCTTCTTAATGTATCTGGTGTTAATGTATATAAAATTCAAAAAAGAAGTATTGATGAGAAAAGAAAGGTTGATTATCTGTTAAAACTGTTACTTTTTTTATTTAAATCTGCGTTCACTCTAAGCAGATTACATCTAAAAAAACGATACGATCTGGTACATGTTCATTCCGTACCGGATTTTGAAGTATTTGCTGCGCTTATACCAAAGCTTACCGGAGCCAAAGTCATTCTTGATATTCATGATATCGTTCCTGAGCTTTTTGCATCCAAGTTTAAAGCCAGTTATGATTCAATGGTTTTTAAATCACTGGTTTTGATGGAAAAGCTGAGTATGTTGTTTTCTGATCATGTGATTGTAGCCAATCATATATGGTATAAAAGATTGATTGAGCGTTCGGTACCGGCAAAAAAATGTACTGTCGTAATGAATCATCCCGACCCCTACATTTTTGTTCAAGGCAAAAAACAGTGTCAAAAACCAAATACTGAAAAAAAATTCACAATGATGTATCCTGGTACGTTAAGCATTCATCAGGGGCTTGAGACAGCAATCAGAGCAGTGGATTTGTTAAGAGATACAATACCCCAACTTCAGTTTCAAATTTATGGTAAGGGAACTGATGAGCAGTATTTTCGTGATTTGATAGGTGAGTTAAATCTTGAAAACAGGGTCTTTATAAATGAAGTTGTTGCGATAGAGAAGTTGCCCCAGGTCATAAGCGGGGCTGATATTGGGGTTGAGCCAAAATTAAAGAGAAGCTTTGGTAATGAAGCTTTTTCGACTAAGATACTGGAATTTATGTTGATGGGTATTCCTGTAATAGCAAGTGATACGTTGGTTCATACACATTACTTTACACAAAATCAGATACTCTTTTTCAGATCTGAGGATCACAGGGATTTAGCAGATAGAATTCTCACGTTAAAAAGGAACAGGAATCTAAGAGGAAAAATGATAGAAAACTCACTTAATTATATGAAAAACAATAATTGGGAAACACGTAAACATATCTATCATTCTCTGGTGGATACAGTTGTAAAAGAGGGAGTATGAAAAGTAGAGATGATAAAGTATCAATAGCCATGTGGATTCCACTTTTGTGGATGTTAAGATGTGGATCCAGAAGTCTTACCTATTGGTTGGATCCGGATATGGCGATGCAAATAGAGCAGGATTTTTTAACTGGTAATCCCATAGACAGACAGTTTTTTTTGGCTCTTGAATTTTTGGGAATATCGATATTGGTATGGCGAAGATTTAAGTTTTTTTCTTTCGTTAAAAGTAACTATTTAATCATTATACTGTACATGTTTATGGGTATTAGTCTGTTATGGTCACAGTTCCCTGATGTGGTATTGAGGCGTTGGGTTAGAACTTTGGGTGACTTAATTATGGTAATGGTAGTGTTAAGCGAGACTAATGTAACAGCTTCAATATATTGGTTATTTAGAAGATTCGCTTTTCTACTTGTACCAATTTCAGTTCTATTTGTAAAATATTATCGTCATATGGGTGTTACCTATGATTTTACCGGGCAATACGAAATGTGGGTAGGTGTGACTACACACAAAAATAGTTTAGGACAAGTAGTTACTCTTGCTGCCCTGTTCTTTATCTGGTCTTTTATTCGAAAGAAATGGAGTGTATTGGATATCCCTATATTGATTAGTGCGTTTTGGCTTTTATCTGGTTCCAACACTTCAAAGAGTACCACTTCCATTATAGTGTTTCTTATTGGGATTACACTAATGTTCACTTTAAACAGACTTAAAAGCATAAAGATGATTGGTATAACAGCGATATCGGTTGTACTACTATTATTTGTATTTCAGGTTGTGCTGGAAGTATTCTATGATAATTCAATTTATGAGTTTGTTGTTACCACAGCAGACAGGGATGAAACACTGACGGGAAGAACTGAACTGTGGGCAGAGGTTATTAACCTGGGAATGGAGCATGCATTGTTTGGTGCCGGGCTTGGTACTTTTTGGATGGGAGATTTAACCAATAATTTATGGGAAATATTCCCTTGGGAACCAGGACAGGCACATAATGGGTATATTGATCTGTTTGTTGAACTTGGGTTAATAGGGTTGATCCTTGTAGCGTTAATTGTTATAGCAGGGATTAAGAGTTCTTTGTGGGAAATATCCAAAGGAAGTGAATTAGGGAAATTTCGATTAATTTGGATTGTACTGATTCTTATTTACAATATAAGTGAAAGTACTCTGGCAAAACCAACAGCGCTTCTATGGTTTGTGTTTCTTTTATTTACGGTTCATGATCCTGAGCCAAGAAGACCTCTTGAGGTTGAATTACCGTTGTTTAATGATAAAAAAGAAGATGAGTTGGAAATTGGCAGTGATGAAGAGCTTAGAGTTAGTTAGTGGGTTAATAAATAAATAAATGGTTGCTTTATAAAACAATGCGCGTGGATATACAAAAGTACTAAGGCATAACATTTGCAAAAAATCTCATTAAAAACTATTAGAAAGCAGAGGGGTTTGTGATGATTAACAAAAAAAAGCTTCAGTATGTACTTATAACTCCTGCGCGTAATGAAGCACAGTATATTGAACAGACAATAAAATCAATGATTTCTCAGAACACGCTTCCAAAAAAGTGGGTAATTGTAAGTGATGGTTCAACAGATGGAACCGACGAAATAGTAAAAAAATATGCTTCTGCTCATAACTGGATTGAGCTTGAGAGGATGCCTGAGCACAGGGACAGGCAATTTGCTGCAAAGGTTCATTCTTTCAATGCCGGGCTCAAGAGACTAGAAGGTTTAAAGTACGATATCATAGGAAATGTAGATGCGGATGTGTCTTTTGAGCCGGATTTTTTTAATCATCTGATTTCAAAATTTTCTACCCATCCTACTCTTGGAGTAGCCGGTGCGCCATTTGTGGAGGGATCTAAAAAGGTGTATGATCATAACTTCATCGATCTTTCCCACGTTTCAGGAGCATGCCAGATTTTTCGAAGAGAATGTTTTGAACAGGTTGGAGGTTACATTCCAATTAGTGGCGGTGGTATAGATTGGGCTGCGGTTACCAGTGCCAGGATGCACGGATGGATGACCAGGACCTTTACAGAAAAAGTGTACTATCATCACCGCCAGATGGGAACAGGAAATCAGGGACTACTTATGTCCAGATTTAAGCATGGTGAAAAGGATTATTATCTTGGGGGACATCCTTTATGGCAAGTATTTAGATCCTGTTTTCAAATGACCAGAAAACCCTATCTTGTGGGTGGAATGTTTTTACTCCTTGGGTATACAAACGGGTTTTTACGCAGAGCTAAAAGTCCGCTTCCTCAGGAACTCATTGATTTCCATCGCCAGGAGCAGATCTCTCGTCTTAAGGAATTGTTAAAAAGAGCAAATGCCAGTAATAAGCCTACAATTAAATAACGGGGGTGGGAAAGTGAATACAACTCGTGCAATCATCGAAACCAGTGCTGATAGAGTAGAAAGATGGGTTGAGAAGAAAAAATACAGAGGGTATGAACCCTTTGATGGGCTATCTTCTTTCATCCGTCCGTTAACCTTAAAAAATGTATTTGCCGAAAGACTACTTCAACAGTTTGTAAGGCAATGCCCTGTGAATGTAAGACCCTTTCTTGGTGTCAGGCAGAAAGAATCTACAAAGGGACGTGGATATATGGCCTGGGGATATCTCAAGCGTTATAAAGATTCAGGTAATATACAGTATAAAAATAAGGCAGTAGACTGTTTGCAATGGCTTAGCAAAAACAAAGCACAGAAGTACGAAAATCACAGTTGGGGAAACCATTTTGATTTTACAAGTAGAGCGGGACGGTTGCCAAAACACGAGCCCATAATTGTTTGGTCAAGCTTAATAGGTCAGGCATATCTTGATGCATACGAATTAACGGGTAATTCAGAACATCTGTCGGTAGCAAAGAGCATTTGTAACTGGATAATGGATCTTCCACGGGAAAAAACCCATAACGGATCATGTTTAAGTTATGTTGCTTACACCCAGAGTTCTATTCACAACTCAAACATGCTTGGAGCGGCTATGCTTGCCCGCACTGCAGTTTTAGTAAACGATAAAAGTATGCTTAAAACAGCAAAAGAAGCGATGGAGTATAGTTGCTCCAGACAGTTCCCCGATGGTTCCTGGTGGTATGGAGAGGGGAGTAATACCCACTGGATCGATAATTTTCATACCGGGTACAATCTGGACAGTCTTAAATGTTATATAGATTGTACCGGAGACAATGAGTATAGGGAACATTTGAAAAAAGGGTTTGAGTATTTTAAAAAGAACTTTTTTGAAAGTAACGGCAGACCAAAATACTATCATAACCGCGTGTATCCAGTTGATATTCAGTGCGCATCCCAGGCTATAGACACGCTGGCATATTTTTCCCCTCAGGATGAGGAGGCGTTGGATCTTGCTCAAAAAGTAGCGCTTTGGACGATAAACAACATGCAGGATAAACAAGGGTACTTTTATTTCAGGCAGTTACCTGGTGTAATGTCAAAAACACCAATGCTTCATTGGGGTCAGGCAACAATGTACAAAGGATTGGTGCACCTTGCGTCAAAACTACAGTAACCCCGGGAATGTGACTGAAAAGATAAAGTCAACAGGTGTTGGTGGTAAAAGTGGTCATGGGAAGGACTATTTTGAAACCCAACATCTTAAGGATGGCTTAAAAAACAAAGCGATAAAGGGAGGCACTGTAACGGTAATTGCAAGAGCAATAGACTATATATTGCATACTGTAGGAACAGTTTTCCTTGCCAGGTTACTTTCTCCAGAGGATTTTGGTCTGGTTGCAATGGTTGTTACAATTACCTCCGTTTTTGTCGTGTTTAAAGACTTGGGGCTTTCTGAAGCTACGATACAGAGTGAAAAACTAAATCATGCTCAGGTTAGTACACTGTTTTGGTTAAATGTGGTGCTGGGGACATCAATTCTCTTAATTATGGCCCTATTAGCTCCTGCAATCGCCTGGTTCTATGGTAATCAAAGCCTCGTTTCCATTACGATTGTTTCTTCACTAAGTTTTTTGTTTGCAAGCTTGGCCACGCAGCACCTTGCTCTGTTAAAGAGGAGTATGGGGTTTAATAAAATCGCCGTTATAGAAATAGTTGCATCACTGGGAAGTATAGCACTTGCGGTAATCTTAGCATACCGGGGATTTGGGTATTGGGCACTGGTGACAAGACCTGTTTTTCTATCATTTTTCAACGCGTTTGGGTTGTGGGTTATCTGTGGTTGGAGACCAGGATTGCCGGTTAAGGGGGCAGGGGTAAGATCGTTAGTAAAGTTTGGAGCAAATACTTCCGGTTTTTATTTAATCAACTATTTTGCACGAAATGTTGATAAAATTTTGGTTGGCAGATTCATTGGTGCTCAGGTTTTGGGATTCTATCAAAAAGCGTATTTTCTGTTTGTATTACCAGTAAACCAACTCACTATACCTCTACAGGGTGTAGGGGTTAGTACTCTTACAAAACTGCGCAATGATCCCAGTAAATTTAAAAGGTTTTTTATACGAGCGCTGGGATTGTTAGCGTTTGTGGGAATGCCAATGAGTGCATTTATTGCCTCAGTGGGCGATATTATAATCGTACTTTTGCTTGGACCACAGTGGGCTGAAGCAGCTGAAATATTCGCGGTTTTCAGTCTTGGAGCCGGAATGCAGATTATTTATGCGACTCAGGGGTGGCTTCATGTATCATTGGGCAGATCTGACAGATGGCTTAGATGGGGGATTATTGGATCCGGCTGTATGGTAGTATCATTTTTCATTGGTTTGCCGTTCGGTGCAACGGGGATTGCTGCTGCTTATACAATTTGTCTATATATAGTCACGTTTCCCGCAATTTGGTACGCCGGAAGACCGGTTTTACTTTCGGCAAAAGAAATAATTGCTGGTATATGGAAATATTACATTGCTTCAGTTATTGCCGGGATTTTAGCCTATGCTGTATCTCAGAGTACCGTTAATTACAATTCACTAGTACGTTTATCAATAGTTACTGTACAATTTACCAGTACTTATCTGGTCATCGTTGTGATACTGCACGGAAGCCTTGGACCAATAAAAGAGTTTTCCACGCTTTTGTTTCAATCTCTACCCTTAAAAAAGAAAAAAGTTTCCAATAAATTTGCCTGAAAAAGGACAGGATTAAAGAGGGGGCAATTGTGAAAAGAACTGTTGTGATCATACTGTTACTAACAGTGTTTTCAGCCGATTCTGAAATTATAACTGTTTCGGGACAAAGGTGCACAGATATCCAATTTGCCTTGAACAAGGCTGCTCATGGAGATACGGTTTTTTTACCTGAAGGAAATTATTTGTTCAGAAATACCGTAAATATTCATAAAGAAGTGTATTTAAAGGGAAGTGGTGCAGAGAAAAGCCGTATACAGCGCAGCTCAAACGCCACAGGAGAATTTTGGTTTATAACGGTGGATGGATCATTAGGACGGCCGGTTAGGATCTCGGGGCTTGGTTTTTATGGAAACTCACCGAACGAAACTCCCGGAATAAGGCTGCAAAATGAAGTGTTAGACTTCAGGATCGATAATTGTGTTTTCAAATTGTGCAACAGACGGGCTATTGAGATTCGTGGCGGGGGCCGGGGAGTCATTGATAATAATAAATTTATTGATAACTGGCCTACAGCAGTGGTAATATATGGAAAAGGTGATGAGGCATGGGATAGTGAACTTGCCTTGGGGAGCGAAAACGCTGTTTTTGTTGAAGATAACTATTTTGTGCAAAATGAAATTCCTCAAATAAATATGGCTCATCATATTGCATCTAACAATGGCTCAAGGTATGTTTTCCGTTATAACAAAATCAGTGATGGCCAATTGGCCTCACACTCAATAGATGCCCATGGTAATAAATTTTACTGGCCCAGGGGAAGCAGAAGCTACGAAATTTATGAAAATATCATAAAAGCTAAACATAGATGGGCTGGAATTAACATTAGGGGTGGTGACGGTGTTATATTTAATAACAGGTTTTATGGAAGTTTCGTTTCTCCTATTCACCTGATGCATGAAAGCAACAGTGGAGATGGTAATTGTGTGTATCCCTGTGAAGACCAGATCAGAAAACTGTATATTTGGGGTAATGTGATTAACGGAGATGAGGTTGAGGTTTTTGTAAGACACCCTGAAATAGTTAAAGAAAACAGGGACTATAAAGTACAGAAACTCCCAGGATATAAGCCTTATACCTATCCACATCCTTTAAGAGGGGAAGAATAGAATACATTTAAGGAGGTAGTTATGTGATTACAGTGATTATCTATATCAGTAATTAATGTACGCATTTTTATCAGAGAGGTTCATTAATAATTGCTATTTGCAGAGTGTACTCGTGTTTAAAAGGTTAAACAAGAGCACGGTCTGTTGTAAGCTTATCCTCTGAGTTGTCCAATTTTAAAGTAACGCTCGATCAGAATAATCTCGAGGTGCCCACCACTCATTGTAAAAAGAAAATGAGTAGCGGCCTGAGGAGAGCTTTTGTCTGAAAGTTAAACGTTTAAATAAATACACATTACATTGTTCTTAAATGGAGATAGTTAAATGAAATTCGTTTGGTTACTTTTATTGTTTTTGCTTTTTGTTCCATCATCGGCAAGAGTTATTACTGCTCAGAGTGGTTCCAGAGATCATATTCAGGCTGCTGTTAACAGAGCCCGGGTAGGGGATACGGTTAAGGTGCCTGCTGGAAACTGGGTTTTTAATGGAGGGATAAATGTAAATGCTGGTATAACCATAATGGGGGCCGGCAGGGAGAGAACGACTCTCAGGCGCACTTCTTCAAGCTCATGGCTATTTAACGTAAATTGCGCCAATGGTGAAAGATTTGTCCTCACTGGTTTTACCATTGTCGGTCTTGCGCCAACCACATCAAGAGGTATCAGGCTTACAAACCATTGTAAGGATTTCCGTATTTATGATAATACCTTCAGGCGCAATACTGACCGAGCAATTGAGATCCACGGTAATACCAGGGGAGTAATCGATAACAACTCTTTTATTGATAATGACCCCACAGCTATCGTTGTGTTTGGTGATGGAGATGCAAGTTGGAATCGTCCTTTGAGTCTTGGGTCTGAGCATGCGGTGTATGTTGAAGATAATTATTTTCAGCAGCGCAATGTTTCAAATCCGGGCAGGGCTATGCACATAGCATCAAACAATGGTTCTCGTTATGTTTTCAGGCATAACAGGGTTGAGGATGGGACACTTCGTTCTCAATCAGTTGATGCACATGGGAATAAGTTTTACTGGCCTAGAGGCAGCAGAAGTTACGAAATTTATAATAACACCTTCGATCTTGGGCATCGTTGGGTGGCAATGTACATTAGAGGTGGAGATGGCGTGATCTTCGGAAACACTATAACAGGTAGTGTTATAAATTCTATTCTTCTGATACACGAAGGGAGAAGTGGCGACGGAAATTGTAATTACCCGTGTGTTGATCAGATTAGACAGTTGCATATCTGGGATAATACCTTTAATGGTAACCCTGCAGATGTTCATGTCCGACATCCTTCAATCGTTAGGCTTAACAGGGATTATTTTCTGAATGAAAACCAGGATTATGAGCCTTTTACTTATCCACATCCTCTTAGAGAGGAAGAGTTAGAAGAACCGGATAATCCTGATATTCCAGATGATTCTGAAGATACCACCGATCCTTCCGATCCCAATAATGACGATGATTCGGTGGAGCCAGGTGATAAAGATGACGATGATTCCGAAGAGCCGGGTGACAAGGATGATGATAATTCCGAAGAGCCGGGTGATAAGGATGACGATAATTCCGAAGAGCCGGGTGATAAGGATGACGATGATTCAAAAGACGAGGAAACGACTTCGGTTATAGGTGTTAATGAATCAGCGCGTCGTCTTTCACTAGCAAGTGCGATTTCACGTAACGGTACGGCGAGTATAAACTATACACTTCCTACAAACATTGTTAGTAGAAATTCTCAGGTGAGGTTTAATATATACAATGCTCGTGGCCGGCTCGTTAATTCCTTCAATAGAAACCACTCAAGGGCGGGAAGTTTTTCTGTAGATATAAATCGGTATTTAAACAGTGGAGTTTATCAGGTCGAGATGATTGTTGGTTCTGAACGTCTCAGAACACAAATGGTTTTAACCAGATAATTTTACCCTAGCAGCACTAATATGCTGCTTTATCCAATTTCATTTTAGTTGTAAACAACCAAAACAGTTGGTTTTGCATTACGGGCAAAACCACCTGTTACTTTCAAGTCTTATTAAGTACTAATTTTTACTTCAAAATTTAGCCTCCTAAGTGCTTTGATATATGGTATCAAGATTTTTACCATTAGAATATTT
>JARUKZ010000052.1 GCA_029688955.1 Chitinispirillales bacterium ANBcel5
GAGAGGTGGTATAATGATTCTGCCTACTTTGACACATCGATTGCGGTTGCTTTTGAAGGGAACCGGATAGCAGAAATTACCGATGTAGCCCTTGTGGACGAAAAAGTCGTTGTTAATTACAGGCTTAGTGATGAGGACTATACAATAACATACTATAAGTACGATCCTGATGGCGAAGAGTATGATGCTAAAGCTATTGTTTTTTACTTTATCAGCAGTGATGAAAGACAACTGCACGAAAAAGAGGTGGTGTTTGAACAGGAAAATGTTTCGGTAAAGAGAAATCAGCCAATTCATCCGGCGGGATCTGGTTTAAATACCGGACACCATACTAAAAGGAGTGTTGATCTCAGGGGTACTGTAGCTGCGGAGAAACGACCAAGTGGCTTCTATATCAAACAGCAAACTGGTCATGTACAGCGTAGGGTAGAGGTAAAGTGAATTGAAATAAGGGGGGCTGTCGGCATTATTTCATATTTTATTTTGCTCATGAGAGTATAGCAATTAGCCCTGAGTTCGGAAGCAGGAAAAAGAAAGTAATTTACTTTCTTTTTTCATTGTTCAAACATACAGCAATTACCATAGTAATGTTTATTTCTGCAGTTTTTCCAAAAACTGCAGCACTTTCTGGTTCTTGGTAAGGTAGACATCTTTATACTGTCCCTCCCGGGCCATACCATACCGTATGAGCGTTTCTTTAAACCTTTCATAAGAGTTTTCTTTCAGTTCATAGAGTGAAGGAGGGAGTAGGCGTAACGTGCCGCGTTTGTCTTTATATTCAGGATTAAATTGTCGTAGTTTATCATCCAAAGCTGTAATAAAAGAGGGTTTAGTGGTGGAGTCAATGGTATCTTTAAATTCCACGAAAAACTTGTAGCAGAAATTCTTTTCATCACAGAACATGGTGTAAAAAGAAACTTTAGCTAACAGTTCTTTTGACGTCTCAACCACAGCCTTAATGACCTGCTCTTCAGAGAGCTTTTCGCCGGTTAAACTTGTTACCCCTTCACCTTTTTGAATAAACTTGAAAATAGGGAATTGGTTATAAAAACCTACTATTTCTACTATATCATTAATATCATAGCGATATAAACCACTACCATTACTAAAGAGAATATAGTATCGCTTTCCCACTTCTACTTCGTGGGCCTGAAGTACATCAGGGTTTTTCTGATTTCTCTGCTCCAGTTCAATGAATTCAAAATGATAAATATGTCCTGCTATCACTGAATAATCCCACGAGTTGTGCATTACAAGCCCGGCCCTGCCTTCACTTGCCTGATACCCAAAGGCCCGAATAACAGTAGAATCAGGAAAAAAACCATCAAGCCTGGGAATAAAATGTGCAAAGTTACCCTGTTTCCAGGTGTTAACCAGTGCAAGATTTGGCCAAAAATGTTTAGGGCGTAACTGATCTCCATGTTGTTCCATCAGTTTTTCCAGTTTTTTTCCCCTTTTGGGATCTGGTGTAAGGGTTTTTAGCACCTCCGTTCTTACGGACGGATCAATCTGCTCTGCAACATCGCATCGTAACGTTCCGTCATAAATATCTTTGATAAGGTCTTCATACTCATCCATAATGGTTTGATGAAGCCGGATTACACTTGAGGGACTTGCTGCGATAATAATTGTAATGTTGTGTGCCAGCGCAAAGCGCACTAAAGCATAGTATTTTTTCAGATAGTCTTTTATACAGATCACCGGGTAGGGAGCAGAGTAGGTGCTTTTTAGCACATTGGGGATGTTTTTATATACCATTCCGGATATTGATCCGTAGGGGGTACCATCCTCTACATACCCTTCAATATCTGAAGACACTACCGAGAGACTCTTGCCGTTATAGATAGTTGGATTATCTAAAAGACAGCTGTAAAGCCATAGCTTACTCAGACCAGAATAAGCGTTTTCAAAATAATCCTTTGAAACGGGAATCACCTTTGGTTTTGCGGTTGTGCCGCTGGTGGTATTGTAAAATATTGCTTTCCCAGGGAATAGTATATCACTTTCACCTTTGCACATACGCTCGACGTATGGCCTATGATCTTCAAAATTATTAACAGGTACAGCTTCTCTGTAATCGCTAATGTTTTTTATAGAGGAAAACTTATGATCTTTTCCAAAAGCTGTGCCCTGTGATGTGGTAATGATTTTTGATAGTATTCTGTCCTGTGCCGACTTACACTCTTTACTGGCTTTTAAGAATTCCTTTAAACACGGTCGCCCTGCAAGGGTAAGAAGAGTTTTTCTAAACCAGGGTTTTTCGGTGATAGTCATGGACCTGACTCCTTCTGAATCGTTTTGTGCAATAATTAATGAAGTAAAAAAAACTGAACACGGCAACAAGCTGCTTACATTAGTGTAAAAATAGGGTAGTATATTACATTGATAGAACAAAGTAGCACTACTATACTTTGTGCTTGTATACAAATTACCTGATTGCTACTGATTGTGTCAATAAAAAACCATATATAATGTCTAAGTATCAAAAGAAAACACGTCACAATAGTTTAGAAATAGATGTCTAATTAAAGAAACTCTCAATATCTTATGATAAAAGTTAAAAAATATATAAACATAATGAGTTGGGAATACACGAACGTGGTGTCTATAGACATTGATATTACTACTGTATATTCTTTTTGAGATGGTTGCGTATAAAAGGCAGGAATATACCTACTCAAAGCGTGGCACTCCTATGGTTTCATCTCTTCAGGAGGACCTAATTGCAAGCTCCTAATTTTTGGCCTCTGAGACTGTATCTTTACCGCTATTGTTCATATGTTCTTACATAAAAACTACGGGGTAACCGAACGTGTTTTACACTATAACTGACTGATATTATCAGAGTAAGGTTTGCTTTTCTGAAAAAGTGTTGATAAAAAAAACAACGTTTCCTAAAACTTTTTACCCTTTTTGCTTTAAAAATCATTATTATTATAGGATACGTTTTAGACATAAATAGAATGAAAAATCAGGGGTATACTGAACGAAAAGAGAGCTATGTAGAGTAAAATGAGACCTGTTTTTGATTATATGGATTATCAGGCTTACCTGAGAAACTACTATGAAGAGAAAAAAAGAGAAACAACCTTTTTCTCCTACCGGTATATGGGGCGACGCTTAGGGCTTGATCCGGGGTTTTTGGTTAAAGTTCTTCAGGGAAAAATGCATCTTTCTGTAAAAGCAGCCTCAGCAGTTTCAAAACTTTGCAAGTTTACAAACTCAGAGAGTGAGTATTTTGAATGCCTCGTTAGGTTTGCACGATCAAGTTCCCCCGAAGAGAATAAGATCTATTTTGAAAAACTGATGGAGATACGTGGTGTTGATGCTCAGATTGTTGCAGTAAGGCAGTATGATTTCTATAAAAAGTGGTACCACTCTGCTATTCGCTCTTTGATTGGTTTCTATCCCTTTGCCGGAAATTATGAAGAACTTGCTAAAAAGCTAGCACCTCCTATCACTCAAGAACAGGCAGAGGAATCTATAAAACTGCTTCTGGAACTTGGATTCATTGAGAAAGATAGTGATGGAAAGTATAGTTTGACTGAGAATATTATTACTACCGGTGATTCCTGGAAATCGGCGATGATCAGTGCATATCAGGAAGAAACCATTAAACTTGCAGGTGAAGCAATAGATCGGTTTTCAAAAGAGGTTCGGGACATATCGACAATGACGGTCTCTGCCAGGGTGAAGGATCTTGAAACGATAAAGGAACTGGCAAGAAAGTTTCGTCAATCAGTATTGCAGCTATGCTCAGAGCATACAGGGGAAGTCGTTTATCAGGTTAATCTTCAGGTATTCCCCTTATCTGACACAGAGGTAGGTAAATGCTGAAGAAGTTTTTGGCAGCTATAGTTTTTGTTATAGTTGTAAGCTGTACTCAGAACATTACAGGTGGACCCGGCAATGGATCCGAAACAACCAATGGAATTGTCTATTGTGCCGAGGGCAAGCCGGTAAGCGGGGCAGTGGTTAGACTAATCGATGAACAAAACTGGCTTGAGCGAAATATAATGGGATTATCTGTTGTACTTGATTCCACCGTTACTGACAGTTCGGGTTTGTTCGGGTTTAATACACAGTATACTAGGAAAACCAACATTCAGATCGATTGGGAACAGGAGGGGCTGCTGCATTCATTTAGAAACCAGGGGTATGAAAACCACGTAGACACCTTTCGTTTGAGCAGATATGCACAACTGTCGGGTAGATTTTCGGCTGAGACAACTGCACATGGATTAGCATTGGCAGGAACAGCTTTTATAGCATCAGTGGGTGAAGACGGGGAGTTTTCTATTCCCGGAATTCCATCAGGCGCCTTCTCTTTGGTTGCTCTTTTTGAAAACAGTGCGGCACTGTGCGGAGTGTATCAGTTTTATCCCGGACTCAGTACTGATATTGCTGAAATAGCGGCTGATACTTCAAAAATCAGAGTCGATCGTTTTACTAGTGGTTTTGGACCTGCCGACTTCTGGAATCTTACCGGTGGACTATGGTATCCGTTCAGTTCGCGGGATTCCTATACAAATGTAGAAATCGTTACTGACAGCAATAAGAGCGTTTTGCATGCCGAACTAATCAGATCTTCTCAGATTACAAGCTATGCTGGTATCGGTTTTCAGGTAGGCAAAAGTTCAAATACCTACTTTAACTTTTCAGATCTTAACAGTTTGTCGTTCAGGGCAAAAGGTTCAGGAGTTATACATGTAAGTATTCAGACCAGGGCAATAGAAGAAGCAAATGGGCCCTGGCCACAGTTTTATAAAGAAATATCCTTAACACCAGAATGGAAACACTGGGAGATCGATGTCGACTCCCTTACTATGCCTCATTATGCGCCTGCATATCATGAAGGGTACACCTGGGGACAGGTTGCGGACAGAGTAAACAGAGTGGAGTTTACAAACCTGGGGACCGTTTCTGATTCAGTTTATTTAAATCTTAGTGATGTTTATCTAAAAGGATTGGATCTTAAAGCTCTTGTTCCTCAAAAATAGGTGGTTTTGCACTTTTCACCTTTAACGTTTCTCTTTATGCACCTGAAATTGTTGATTTCCCAACAACAGGTTGATTATTTTAACCTACATGGTTTTAAATACCCCCCCAAAAAAGGGTATACGTATCTGAAATGCTTAAGTGTCTAAAACACAATCATATACCATAACCAAACAGTATTTAATTTGCTGGTTTTTGCGAAATTGTACATGGATAATTAAAATCCGGAGCCATTTGTTAGTTCTGGCACTGTTGTTTATCGAAGAATATGATTGTTATAATGAACAGAGGTGATAAAAAAGGTAACTGAATAAATAGGTATCAACACACATAAAAAAGGATGGATACGATGAAACTAAGACACCTGCTACCTGTCGCATTTATAGGCTTTATCATCATGGTTGGATGTGGACCCAGTACGGAGTTAGTTCCTTTCACGTACAGCTCTCTTGACCATACCGATCAGCAACCATATACAAAAGTCATTGAGGGAGTTTCAGTTGATCAGGTAAAAAGCCGTTTGGTATCCATTGCCCAAGCCAAAGGTATGGAACTGCTTGGAGACAGAAGTATAAGATTGGAAAATGCACCTGCAAACGGGGTTATGTTGTTTTTCTGGAGTGATGAGGATGGCGCAAGCGATGTTTACGATGATAGTTACACTGAAGTGTATGAAACAACTGCATCTTTACAGTATTCTTCCAAATACTACTTTGAGCTGATTCCTGCAGAAGCTAAAGTAACAGTGAGAGCTGTGGGAGTGCCTATATTCAATAATAGGATGAGCTGTCCGGACTTTGTGAAACAGAATTATGAAGAATGTGAAGCTGAAACTGTTATCACCGAAAAAGGAACCCCGCTATGGTTATCGCTTAGAACCCAATGGGGATATGATGTCTCAGGGAGGTATGAAAAGAGAACTATTTCCGAAATTTTACGCGAACTGTAAATAGATTAATTCATCCCTCTGCTCATTTAGCCAGGGGGATGAATCATTTGTAGCTAAGATTGTGACAGAAGCTGATTACCCGTTGGTTTTACCTTCCATAACCCCGGATCTGACCCCATTTTTGAATGATAGTCCATTGACATACATATATATTTAGTAAAACAAAGCATAACTTTTAAATTGTGGGTTAGAAGACAATTTGGTATATTCAAAGTTTTTAAATTTGATGTATTAACTTATATCTCAGGCGAGGTAATTGTGAAAATTATGTTATCCGGTGTGTTTCTTCTTTTGATTTGTCTTCCAGCAGCTTCTCAGATTGCAGGGCCAGACTACTTTAAACGCACCGTATCCTCCTACTATGGAGGCTTATCGATTGTAACCGGTAATGATTATTACGATCCTGGATTTACCCTGGGTGCGAATTTCCTTTTCAGGCCTATTGAATACCTGGGGATTGGGTTGGCCCCCTCCTTTAATCGATGGACTGTTGATGAAGATGATTACAGGGTAGATCGGGCTTCGGATAATAGTATTAGCCTGTATGGGGCAGCTCGTGGCATCTATCCAACACCAACAGAAATTAACCCCTATCTACAGATTGGAACAGGGGTGAATTTAATGATGAATATAACAAAGTTTAGCGATCAATTCACGGGGATGTTTAGTGGTGAAAAACATCACGACTTTGATGTTTATTGGGGGATGACCTTTACCGGAGGGGTATCATACAAAATACTGGATTTGGGTTTTGCATTTAGTTTCATCAATTTGGAACGGGGCACTAAAAGATGGATATCGATTACTCTTGGGTATGTGCCTTTTTAGGTCAAGAGTTTAAGAGGCGAAAGCTTAACATTCGCCTCTTAAACTGGTGTATGTTTACAGCTTAGCAACATAACATTGTTTTCATATTCTGGAGCTCTATTTCTGCTTCAGAAACAAGATTTTCTATTACTTTTCTCATGGGCAGAATGTCTTTCATAAGCCCCACGCTTTGCCCTGCCATAAGTGAGCCCCCTTCCACATCACCATCTACAACAGCACGTCTCAGTGCACCCATCCAGAAGTTTTCTACTTCATATTGTGCTGTTTCCCGTGTAATTTCACCTTTTTCCAACCGTTTTAGTAATTGCAACTGTAATTTCCCGAAATCATCGGTACCGGCGTTTTTTATTGATCGAACGGCTACAACGGGGAGTTTTGAATCGTACTGTGGGGTGGAAATGGCGTATCTTGCCTTGGCTCTTTTGAAAACTTCTTTGAATTTATCGTGTGCAGTACACTCCTCTGTCATGACAAACCGGGTTCCAAACTGGCATCCGGCAGCACCCATAGTGAGCATGTGAGCCATCATTCGACCGGTGGCTATCCCGCCGCCCACAAAAATCGGCACCTCTTTGAATTCAAAAAGCACTTGCTGAAGAAGGATCATCAAAGAGACATGGCCAATATGTCCGCCAGCTTCACTGCCCTCAAGCACCAGCGCATCTACTCCAAACTGAATCTGTTGTCTGGCTATACTTTCCTCTGAAGCAAAGGACATTGTGCGCTTACCTGCGGCTTTCATACCCTGAATGTCTGCTTTCCGCGGAAAACTACCGGCAAAAACCACAAACGGAACATTCTTGGATTGCAAAATTTCATAATGGGCTCTGTAGTTGGGAGCGATGGTAATAAGGTTAACCGCAAAAGGTTTCTTTAGCCCTGCAACACATCTATCTACTTCCTGTTCAAAGAGTTCCGGAGGCATATTACCCGCCGCAAGCACCGCAAACGCACCATTCTCACTTACTGCTTTGGCCAGATTGAAATCACTTATCCAGGTCATCGCCCCTGCAATTATGGGGTATTTTACCCCTAAAAAATCTCTGCCCCGCTGAGCCAGTTTATCATAAATCATAAATTAATCTCCTTTTTCTGTGTGGTTTGAGACTAAAATAGGTTCTGCTAGATTTGGTGATAAGTATAAAATTTAATCCTGTGAGGCACGCATCTGCTTTCGCCAGAAACTATATTATTGCGCTTGATTTGAAAACAGAACTGAAATGGAAATGATGTCCCCCAACGATCACTATGAAAATTATAATCTCTGTACTGCTATTGGCTTCTGTTTTAAGTAGTCAGACATTTCAGGCAACCACCAATGTAAATGAACCTCAGTGGAGGCCTGTTATGGTGGATTCAAATTACATAATCGTCGAGTGGCAGGAAAAATATGGCTACTTGAGATCCGACACTTGCGTAGGAGTGTGGGAGTCGGGCAGAGAGTACCTCCTCACCCAAAGAGATCACCGTAGAAGAGTCGTACTTCAGAAATCCAATATAGTCAGCATTTCATATCGTCCCCTTAAATATCGCTAATTTTTAGACATAAAGGCTGCTTTAATCAGCACTGCTGACTAAGAGCAGGATTTTTTGATGAATATTCACTTGTTGGGTGAACATGCTCAAGTTATTTTGAAGTGATAATCATTACCACTTGGGTGGTACTGCTACAGGCGATGGCGAATACAAAGAGGTATCTTCGGGAGGCATTCATGGCAAAATGGATAAGTGCAGCTCTTCTTTTTTTTATGGTTTTTGGGTGTGGGAGTGTTGATGAACACGCTGTTACCTTTATGGATGGAACCTACAGGGGGGCATTTTTCGACAGGGGAGTGATGGAGATCAATGTGGAGTTTGAACTGAAATCTGATACTTTAAGTGATATCAGATTCAGATACCTGAAATACAAAGGTGTCGATTATCTTGATGATGAAAGTGAAGAGAGTGTAGTGGTTCGTGAGCAGTATAGGCAGCTTGCTGACTATCTTAGGGGAGAAAATCTTTCAAAAACTCTTGAAGCACTCCATTATCCGGCAAATATTATAACTAAAGAGTCCGATGGTTTGACCGTGGCGACTATAAGGTCCGGGAAACTGATCTCCGCTTTAAGAGACGCTCTGAACAGGGGAGTGTATCGTAAATAAACAGGAAGGGATACTGCCTTTAAAGCAGTATCCCTGGTTCTCATCGTACCAGATACAATGGCTTTCTTAATTGTCTTTTACCTGCCTGAAGTATACAAAAGTATACCCCGGAAGTTACCCCTTTAGCATCCCAAGTGACACTATGTGGGCCGGGGTTTAGATTTTGTTGTAAAAGCGTAGCAATATTTCTACCCTTTAAATCAATGATTTTCACTTTTACATCTTCACTTTGACTAATACTAAATTGAATTGAAGTAGATGTTGTGAAAGGATTAGGAAAATTGCCTTTTATTTGGGTCTGAATAGTTGTTCTGTTTTTCGTTTGTGCGCTTGAAGCTGGTTCGTAAACGGTTTCTATTTCAAGACCGTTAGCCGGGTCAATCTCCAGGACATTCTCCTCATATTCGACTCCGTTAATGATCCATTTTTTTAGCTGGTAACCACTTTTGGGTACAGTTTGAAGCCTTATCGGATTGCCATTAAAATAGGTTCCGCTCCAGGGATAGACCTGCTGAGAAACACCTGGCAACTCTTCGTCTATAATAAGAGAGTTTAGTTTTATGTAGCCATAATTTATATCGTTATTGAGCTGAACCTGCGTGGTGCCATTGAGACCAAAATGGCTAATAATATGCTGTTGAAGCTGAGAGGGACGCGAATGAATTGAAGCTCTGATTTCATTTACGTATTCTATCCATTCCTGTTTATCTTCGGGAACATTCCATCGTCTGATATGTCGATCTATTTCCGGATCAATCATCTGATAAACACTATCAAGAATGCTTAGAGCGCGCTCAGGAATGAATGCTGAGTTGAGGAGGTCAGCATGACGATTTATAAAATCAGTTCTGAAACTTTGGTTTTGAAGAAGGCCGTCGAGCAATTCGTAATTCTGATCTATAACAAAAGATATCATATCCGGATTTCGCGAAAACAAGCCATGCGATCTATCGATATCATATAAAAGCCACCTGAACCTTCCGTCAAGACCTTTTGGTGCATTGGGATCGTAGGGTTTGCGAACTCTCCAGAAATCATTATTGTTGTGCGGCCAATCATCATTTTGTAAGTATATCTGAACCGAATAGTAATCCAAAAAATTGTTAACATCCATGTATGTCTGCAATGTACTATAGTTTTCATCATCTGACATATCGTTATTAACTACAAAATTGATCATTTCCTGGTAATAACGATCATCGCCCTCATCAACCTCAACAAAAAAATTCCCCTCATACCTTTTTAAAGAGAGATAGTCTATGTTATCCGGATCAGCACCATACACCCGTTCAAGGTAATGTTTATCATAACGTTCCCTGAAATTTTTTATTCCCCAGTATTCGCCGTTGATAAAAACTACAGAGGGAGAAAATCCCTGAGTATCAAAATCAAGGTGTTTTACCATCAGTTGTGTCACGCCGTCTCTAAACATGGTTCTCTCAAAATCATTTCCGCTGTTTCTTAGTAGTAATCTTCTAAAACTTTCAGATTCTTTATTTGGGAAAAATTTATAATCGATACTGTTGTTACCGCCATATCTGTTTCTTGCATATATTCTTAAGGATTTCTGAGGAAAACGTCGTGTCCAGCCACCATGTATTCTGAAACCCACACCCTGGGAAACGCGCAGAACTTTATTTTGATCGAAATACTCAATATGCCCGGCACGTTCCCACTGCACACCTCTTTGGGAAAAGTTGCCAGATGCATCATCACCAGGTGTATAGTGATCTCCAGGTACATAAATCCCCGATGAATCACTGAAAAAATTTTCCCTTTCGGTTGTAACTGAAGTTACAGGAAGTGAATACATACTCTCCCCCTGAGGAAAGACAAAAAAGGTACCCGTAACAGTTTCACTGGGAATGGATCCTTCCGAAAAAGCCGCCATCCGCACAACTGTCCCTTTATCGACACGCTCCGGTTCTACCCAGGGGGGGCCAAACCTTTGGATATAAGTAGTCTGAATATTAGCTATATCGTTTGGTTCATGACTTCTGTCTCTGATCTCAATACTGCTTTCCAAAAGGGCTGAGTTTTCGGTTGGCTCTGAGCCGTCCAGAGTATAGCGAATCTCTACATTCTCATCGTAATCAGGTCTTGGAAGATAGACCGTGCTGTTGTAGAAACCCGGAGCTACAGCAAATTCCGGTGGTTCAAGAATCGTAGTGTAAGGCTCGGTGCTGTTATAGTGCCCCGGAGTTGGATCGATAAAATAGTACCAATCGGAGCCGTGTGCTCTTCTTCCCATGGAAAAGTCGGTAGGGACGGGGTATCCGGGAAAACGATCAATGATTTCTCCTGAAGGCAGTGAAAGAGTAACCTTTTCCCCAGAAGCACTTATTTTAAAATTCGTATGAATCGCTTGAGAAGTGGAACGGTCCTTTCCGGAAGCCCAGATTAAAAGATACTGGTTTGGTTCTATAGAAACATTGGGAAAGGTCCATTTAAGAGGATTACCTTCTGAATCAGATAGTCCGTAGCCCTGTAAATTAACAGTTGAATTACCGGTGTTAGTGATCTCAATCCAGTCTTCATAGTCACCATCCTCATCTGCAATAGTTTCAGAGTTGGAAGCCATTAGCTCATTGATGATTAAATTCCGAGAATAGAGATTTGTTGAAGTTATTGTAATAATAAAAGATAAAAAAAGCCCGACTCTTTTCACGATTCCTCTCCTGCTCCTTGAAGCTCCTTTAGAGGCAGCTTCATTTGTATGAGTATTCTATAACCTGAAGAACAGGTTAAAATTATTTATAATAATATACCCAGAATTTTTGGAAAAAACTGAAAGATCATGAAAAAAGAGCGGTATAAGCGATGTATTGGGTGATAAAATCCTTTTATCTATTTAATAGTGGCCACAGGGGAATGCAGCATAGATTAGATTATGTATTACTACCTTCCAGGCGTCTCTCGAGTTCTTCCCATGTCTTATAGGAGGAGCTTATGGTTTCCTGCAATTTATCTAAACTTTTCTTGGATTCTGCGATAAATCCCGGTTTTGCACAATTTTCGGGGTTAGACATTGCTAAACAGAGCTTCTCGTATTCGCTCTCCATCTCTTCGATTTGCATTGGAAGAGCCTCAAGTAATCTTTTTTCCTTATAAGAAAGGCCTGAAGATTTCTTTGCGGCTTTTATACTCTTCCCTTTCTTCTCTTTGGGGGGCTTAGCACTTTTTTGCTGTAGCTCTTTTGCTTTGGCCTGACTTTCCCAGTCATCAAAGCCACCAATGTATTCACTAAATTGCCCATTTCCCTCATAGGCAATGATTGAACTCACTACATTATTGAGAAATTCTCTGTCATGACTAACCATTAAAATGGTTCCGCTGAACTCAAGAAGTAATTCTTCAAGCAATTCAAGTGTTTCTGCATCGAGATCATTTGTCGGTTCATCAAAAATAAGAAGATTGGATGGCTCTGTGAATAGCCGGGCAAGCATGAGTCTGTTCTTTTCACCCCCAGAAAGTTGATGAACCGGAGATTTAGCCCGCTGAGGGGTGAAGAGAAAATCACTTAGATAGGAGATAATGTGCTTAGCTTTACCATTAACAAAAACAGTATCTCCACCACCCGGTGCAACATTCTCCCAAACTGTTTTGTCAGGATCAAGAATGTTTCTAAGCTGATCAAAGTAGGTGGGGTTCACTGATGTACCAACTGCTAATTGTCCTCCCTGAGGTTCTAACTGGCCAAGAAGCAGTTTAAGGAGCGTCGTTTTACCACATCCGTTTGGACCAATGATCCCTATTCTGTCTCCCCGGGTTACAGTAGTAGAAAAATCTTTCACTACCGGTGTATCGTTATAGGAAAAGGAGATGTTTTCTGCTTCAATAACTTTGTAGCCCGAGCGCTGTGATTCACTGATTTGCATCGATACTGTGCCACTTTTCTGTCGCCTCTTTTTACGCTCCTCTCTCATTCGTTTCAGAGCCCTTACCCTGCCCTCATTGCGGGTGCGGCGCGCTTTAATACCTCTGCGAATCCAGACCTCTTCTTTGGCCAGTTTTTTATCAAAAAGCTCCCACTCTTTTTCCTCAGCTTCAAGCAGTGCTTGCTTTCTATCAAGAAAAGTATCGTAATCACATGACCAGTCATAGAGCTTCCCTCTATCAAGTTCAATAATACGGGTTGCAAGACGCTTTAAAAAACGCCTGTCGTGAGTAACAAAGAGAAGGGTGATATGGGTATTTAGTATGTAATCCTCAAGGCGCCTTATAGAGTCGAGATCGAGGTGGTTTGTCGGTTCATCAAGAAGAAGCACATCTGGTTCTCCGGCCAGAGCCCGGGCAAGAAATACTTTGCGACGCATTCCCCCGGAAAGCGAACTGTAAGGGGTATCCCCATCAAGCTCAAACTGAGTGATTGCTCTGTCTATTAAAGTGCTTTTATGCCATCCCTGGGCTTCTTCGATAGTAAGTTGCAGTTTTTCTATAAGTTGGGGTGATTCATTATTATGAATCGCTTTATTAAGCCTGGCAAGTTCTTCACCCGCTTTTCCCGCGCCGGTGGCAACGATTTCATATATTGTACCCTCAACTGTTGAGGGTACATCCTGGGGCAGAGAGGCAATCTTTAGACCCGGTGCTGTAATCACTTCACCTGCATCAGCACTAACCTCATCTGCTATTACTTTCAGAAGCGTGGATTTACCGGCCCCGTTTCGGCCAAGCAGGGATATACGTTGCCCCTTGTGGATATCAACTGATACTTCGTCCAAAAGTTTTGGGCCACCAAAGGCAAGAGAAACTGAATGAAGACTTATTTGGGACATAGCAGAGAAACATCATTTTTGTAAAAAGTGGAAAAATCAAAGCAGTAAAATATAATTTCGGACTTTATGAGTCACTTATTTTGATTGTTTTGATCAATTTATCATTTACCCTTATTTATTATCGATATCTCCAAACAGTGCAAGTATGTTACCGAAAAGCTTTCCAGAGCATCTTTAAAGGGTGATTGTTTCTGAAGAGATATGAGGTCAGCAGGGCTCCCAAAAAAAATGTGACTAAGCCTATGAGAAGTTTTTTGTTGTCTGCTTTTTTGCCGGAAATCCACCCGCCTTCAATGCTTCCGTAGGGAGGTGCGGGTTTAAAAAGGTTTCCCTGTCCCTGGGGGGCACTGTTTTGGGTAAAATGGTTCCTTTTAACCTGCATTGTCATCAGGCGCTCAACTAAAGATGGAGAGAGTTTTTTAACAGTAATAAGAAGCCTGGCTATAGTGCCGGCGTAGAGCTCTTTTTGTGGTTTTTCAATAAGCTTCAACACTGAGTTTACCACCAGGTCATGACCATAGACCGGTCCCTGGGCTTTAATTTCACGGCCAGCATAGTTTGCAGCATGCTGAAAAAAGGGAGTATCGATTGTAGCTGCTATTACAGTGCATACATGAATAGCAGGAACATCTCTGAGTTCCATTCTTATGGACTCACTAAAACCGTTTATTGCAAACTTACTGGCACTGTAGGCACTGAGGTAGGGGGCGCCAAATTTTCCCAGTTGGGAGGATATATTTATAAGATTACCAAACCCCTGTTCCCTAAACAGTGGCACTGCAGCTCTGGCTCCATGGTAATAACCAAAAAAGTTGGTCTCGATCACTTTGCGGTATTGATTTGCAGGGGTTTCCTCAAGTCTTCCCAATAGGGTAACCCCGGCATTGTTGATCCACACATCGATCTTTTTAAAGTGTTGGGCGGTTTTTTTAGCAAAACTCTTAACCGCTTCTCCGTCTGCAACATCAATTTCTTCTATGAGTACTCCCTGAGCCCCTGTATAAAGACATTTACTTTTTACTTTTTCGAGCTGTTGAAGATCTCTTGAAAGTAATCCAAGAGAAGCACCCTTTTGGGCGAGTGTAAGCGCAATAGCACGACCGATCCCACTTGATGCTCCGGTTATCACAACAACAGTATCTGAAAGTTTTTTCTCCTTCATACAGGCCCTCTCTTATCCTCTACTTAGATATCCTGCTTCCAAAAAGTAGAGTATAAATACCCGGAAGCCCCATCAAAGCTATGAGTTCTTCCGGGTTACAATTTAACGGTTCTTGCAAAACTCGAGTAAACTTTTCTGGTCTGGAATATCTCTTCTGGACAGCAGGATGTCTGCAGGATGCGGACCTTCAGTTTCTACCCTGTAGTCTTCACCCTGTGAGTTGATACAGTCCTGAACTACTTTCTGAGAAGGTGCAAAATCATCGTTGGAGGTTGTAAGAAAAGTTTGATACCTGTCCTGGCTCTCGGACATATTCAGGGGTACCATTTTGGTTTTATCACCGGTATAGTGAAGCTGAGAAGAGAGTATAGAGCGTACGTATTCTTTTGCTGGTTTAAGAACAATTGGTTCAGGCATTGAGTCCGGAAACATCTCTTCGGGATCTTTGTTTTCATACTTTTTCATAATTTCAGCAGCAGTTTGAAGGTGCGTTAATTCATTTTCCAGGCACATCTGCCACACACCTTTTGCCTTGTCGTCTGTTTCAGACTGCATACATGAGTAGTACATGTAGCATTCATTGTACTCGTGCAGCACGGCCATTTCAAACCAGGAAGCACGCGGATCGGTAAGTGAGCCGTAGTGAGTTACATGCTGCTCCTCGATCTGGGCAATCTCCTGATAGAGTCCACGGCCATTTTGGTCTGCCAGTCTGTTTCCTATGTTCATATAAAAATTCATGGTCTGCTGTTCAGCCGCAATAATAGTTTCGATGTGAAGTTTTGTCTGAGCACTTGTTTTCGATCGGTCGGTAAAATTTCTTACCGTATCCACAGGATGACAGTGCTCTATTACCGTAGGACGGCCGGGGATTATTTCTGTGAATTGTTTAACTATCGACTCAGCTTTTTTTTCATCGGTCATGGCAAGCAGGTTAGCATATCTGTAGAGGTGGTCAAAATCTTCAAGCAGGGCAAAATCCAAAGCCGCTTTTACGTACGGGTCCTGTTCTGCCTGTGCTAAGGCTGCGGTGAGATCTACTGCAAGTTGTTCGTAGCCGATAGTGACCTGCAGGGTCGATTCTTCGGCGGGTATCATCCAGTTTACCATTTTTTGCTCCTGCTGTTCGATTCTGCGCAGGGTGGCAAGCTGTGCTCTGAGTTCAGGGATATCTATGTGGCGGTGAAAGTTGTGATAGAACTGAACTGCTTCGGCTTCTATCCCGTTCATTAATATACCTCTGAGGCGCGTATAAGGATCGACAGTTGAGCTGTCGTAGGGTTTTACGTTAAGCTCCACCCATGGTTTTGTCTGCTTTTCGATTGGGATTCCTTTTTCTTTGAAAGGATTAAAACCCATTGGCTGACTCCTTTTTAGTGTTTGTTAATCAAACGGGCACAACAAATATGTTCAAAATGGCAAAAGTACTGAAACCACTTTTTCAGGCAATGAAAATGGGATCTGCGCTAGCTTTTTTTGAAAGGTTCTGCGCCGGCTCAGCAAATTCATCATCGATTTTTATCCACAGAAGAATTCCTCCTGAACGAATTTTTTGGGAACAATTCTTTGAATCTTCCGCGTTTAGCCCTGTTTTTGTGAGAATTTCTGAAAGAGAATTTACCCCTTCGGCAAGAGCGTATTTAACCTGCTCTTCTATGTTTTCGCCGGCTATGGCAACCGGGCCTGAATCGGTTGTAGTAAAAAGGGAGCTATCAGCCAGAAAATGATCCAGCCAGGGTAGTTGTTCTGATTTAGTGGGAGGGACGGGGGGGAAGGAGCCGCCTTCTCCTTTTTGTATCACTCCACCTGAGATCTCTTTAAAATTACCGGTATGGTTTGTAGCGGTAAGCACTTCTTTGGATAAAACGATATTGGCTTCGTTTCGATCGGCCACACCTTCTTTAAAAAGGATGCCGGTCCCGTAGGTAGCACCTTTGTAGTCTGGATATATTACCAAAAGATTTTTCATTTCGCCTTCCTTTCACAATATGCCCTATAGACTGAACCGTTTTGATCTCAAAACAAGCAATTGATGTACCTTAAACTGTCGGGCTACACTGGTCCCCTTTTTGATTTTGTAATAATAGGTACTTTTTAAAGGCAGGAGGGGCTAATGGAGAGATTATTAAATGATTTAAACGAACAGCATTCAAGAATCAGAATGCAGTTAGCAAAATTAGAGGCACTTCCATCAGCAGATGATTGGGAAAAACGGGAACTGGAATTCGCAAAACTGAAAGATGTTCTCTTGCCCCATTTGAGTGCTGAAGAGAAGATATTGTTTCCACACCTTGTAAGCGACCCATCAGATCGCTGGCAGATAAATTACTATTTAGAGCAACACGCACTGATCTGGAAGAGTTCATCAGAGCTTTCGGAGCGATCTAAACAGGCCCAAAACTGGGGAGCGGGAATGCGGGTGATGGATACAATTATTCAAAATCACCTCGATTCTGAGCAGGAGCAGTACCCTCACATGCTTACCATTATCGATGAAAAGAATCTTGAAAAGGTTTATCAGAGGTTTCTGCAGGAAGAGATCAGGTTCAGAAAAGAGCTTCAAAACCGAAAAACCATGCCCTGGTAAAACAGGGCGTTTTGCCCCCCATAGTGAACAAAATGTTAAAGTTTTATCATACCTACTAAAAAAAGTTTTGAAAATTATTGACTATATTCCTATATTATGGTATATAGATTGGATATTTTTGAACTTTTATATATTATATAACACCAAAATATACCAGGTTTTTTATCCACAAGGACTCAGATATATGAAAAACAGTCGTAACTGGTGTTTTCTTTTGATTATGTTTTGCGGCCTTTTAAGTGCCTCATTTGCTCAGCAGCGAGTGTATGATGACACAATATGGGTTCCGGTTACTTTCTATGATTTTCACTCAAACAGATCCAATCCAGAATTTGAGATGCCTCACACCGGTGGCGTGCGAACCGGTATGGTCGATTCTCTACTCGATGAAGACGGAAAACCTCAACTGGGCCCCGAACCTTACCTTAATCACTACATTAAATACTGGTACAGACCCTGGGAAGATTCAGCTAAGGGTGATTTTACTATCCCTGATTACAGTACCAGTGTTGGTTACAGGGAATTAGTTCCTGACATAGAGTTTAATGCTAATCCTGAATTTCTTGGGATAAAAGAAGTAGATCACGATACCGCTTTTAAGAATGTGGTTATAAGAGACTCTCTGCCGTTTCTGTATATGCGCGGCACTGAAGGAGAGTATATGTATGATAATCAATACTTTTTTCCTTTGGACGGCAGAGGTTTTCGATTTGATGACACGCGTTATGGTGAGGGCTGGAACGCGTGGTTTCAGGACTCCAGCAGGCATAACTATTCATTTACCATGGAGCTTAACTGGAAATTTCAGATGAGAGAAGGGTTAGAGTTTCACTTTTTGGGGGATGATGATGTATGGGTGTTTATAAACGGTAAACTGGCTATAGATCTTGGTGGAGTGCACTGGCCCGCCGCTGGTACTATATACATGGATAGTATCGCTGAAAGTCATGGCCTGGAGTATGGTGAGATCTACACTTTTGATATGTTTTATGCTGAGCGACACACACATGGCTCTACTATTCAGGTAAGCACCAACATCATCTTTGCCCCGCCCAATGACCTTACCCTCGATGTAACTCCCGGGGATACCATCGCTGTAGGGGAGACTGCCATACTCAATTCTGCGCTCCTGTCCGATACGGGGGTAGTACTCAATTATCGGGGTAATATAGAATGGGGATTCGAAGATCTATACACCGATAACCCGCCTTCAACTTTTAATCAAATCTCCGATTTCAGGGCAGAATTAACACCGGTTCAGGCTCCTACCACCTATCGTGTATGGACACACTATTTTGATATCCATGAAGACGTTTTTTTGGCCGATACAATACTGGTTCATGTTGTTCCGGGTGAACCGTACCAACTGGTAATAGAAGAATCACCGGATCCACAGGTTTCACCCTTTGAACCCAACCCTATAGACCTTATTACACTCGATGATATGAACGCTACAAAAACGGTGTATGCGGTCCAAAGGGATATCGGGGGTAATTTTGTGGGACTGGCTACTAATCCGGTATGGAGTTCTGCATATGAGTATGTTCATGTGAACCCGGGTTCACCGGGAAGTGCTGTGGTAAGCAGAAGCAGGATTGATGAAGTCTACACCTCTATAGCGGTGCAACAGCAGGGATTACAGGAAGCCAGTGCTAATGTTTATTGCCCGTTTTTACACTCTCCAACAACAGTGCAACTGTACCCACAACCTGGAACACCTGATCAGGACGGCAATACCGCTTTTGGCCCGGAAGTAAGAATTCAGGCCGGACAGCCATTACATTTGTACTCCAGAGTATTTGATTCCACCAGTTGGGTTCCTGAACTGGATCGGTTTGTGACCTGGGATATAGTGGGTTCTTCAAGCTGGGAGACCTTTTTAGCGACCAATGCAGGAGAGCACAACGTTTTTACTACAACCAGAGCGCATCAGTCGGTAATCGTTGAGGCAACCATTGATGATCCCTCTTTGCCTGAATACGCACCTTCCTCAGTAAGGCTTACCGTTCATATCGATCCTTTAGACCCGACAAACCCTGGTCCCGGAGATCCAAATGATCCTCCTGGTCCGGGTGATCCTGGAAATCCTGATGGTCCGGGTGATCCTGGTGATCCTGGTGGTCCGGGTGGTCCGGGATCTGATCCCTATATAATTCTTAATATTCAGGATACTCCTGAAGTAACCGACATGCATAACCCCACTCAGCTGGATACGGTATATATGCCTGTACAGGGGGATGTATATTTATATGCTATTATTCGGGATCAGTTCGGTAACTATATTAGGAAAGCAAGATTTCCGGTATGGGAAAGCTCAAATACGAATGCTGCCTATATATTTGACAACGTGGATAATCGTGCCACCATTGCACGATCCGGACTTTACGATGATTTTATGACTGAAGTATCGGTTAACAAAGAAGGGGTAGTTGGGGACACGGTTACAGTTATTATCCAGGGAGAAACACAGTTTGTTGCTGGCCCTAATAACCCTTTTGATCCTAGTCGATCCAATATTAATGAATTACCTTCTGCTACACTCGACTATTACAGCAATATTATACGTGGTAGAGACCGTGGTATTTTGGGCGTGTTAAACACACGGATGCCCCTTGAGGTTAACGAAGACAATACCTACGGAGACGTTTTAATTTATGATGCTGTAGGGAATATTGTGGCCAGCCTCTCTCTTGAGAGAGCACGCGGGGAGCTATCCTATGCTTTTTTCTGGGATGGCAAAAACAGAAGAAACCGTACAGTTGGTGCCGGAACCTACCTTGCTACTATGAGAGCTGTTCAAATCGACGGTGAAAAGATCAATCTTACAGAGAAGATTGGTGTGGCCATATTTGAGCGATAAATTTTTACTGCGCCGGGACCATTTCCCGGTGCATTTTCCTGCTTTTTTCCATTCATGCACTTTCCGCGTAAGCTTCCTAAATCCTTTTAAGTCCACTTCGTGTCTTTAGACGTAAGCTTCCATTCTGGAACATCGTTTGCATTTTTTTTTGATTCAGGCATAGATATCACCCAAACCATAGAGAAGTGTAAAAATGGGTAATCGCTATATTGCTGGATTCGACTCATCCTCTGTTCCGGTAAGGGCGCTGGGGGCGTATCTTTTCAATAAAGAGTTTCCGGCGCTGGGGTTACAGCCATCACTGGTTTCAAGACCTGCTGCCCGGCTGATGCTTTTTTTAAACAAGCTATCGCCTTCATTGCGGGAAAAACTCTATTCTGCAGCACCAATCAGTGAAGCGTTGCCCCGCAGGATGCTTAAGGAAGATATCGCAACCCGCTCAGCAGAATATTTTGTCAAACAATATCCGGAACGCTTTTTCCCTGCGGTTTCTATTGGTGCATCCAATGGCGCAATGATGAATATCTGTGCACTTCTTGGAATTCCTTTTTTACCACAAAACATGCTTATTCCGGTACGAAGGGTTAAAAAAGATCCTCACGATGTTATGGGTGAGTTTGAGTTTTCCAAAACCTGGGGCACTACTCTTTTAAAGGCAAACCCGGAGCTTGCTCTTCACCTTATTATCGACCCCACACACGACTTTCTGATGAGTCATTCGATCGCCTATTTCAGAGCTAAACGTATAAAGCTTGGCAAAGTATACAAACAATATCTGCTAAAGGTTTTAAAGCCGGGGGGAGCGATATTGGTAAATGACTGCACCCTTAAGTGGCCGGTTACATCGATCGATACAAACCATTACTTTCAGTTCGGTGGACATGGGAGTCTTACACCCGACGATTTTTTTCACAACAATCCCAATACTGCCGAATTTAGAAAGCATTACGGGAATGCAGCAACAAAATGGAATCCACCAAAACCAGATCTGAACGCAGCCGAAGCGGAGTGGGGCTTAAATACAGAGCTTCTGGATGATATAAGGCAGTTTTGCACAAAACATGGGTTTAGGTTGATTCGGGTTAGTTATGAAGAACCAGAAGATCTAAGCCCTCTTGCAGCAGACCTGTACAGAGACTGGTATCGATCACGGCAAATCGATACCGGCAGGCTTATAGTACAGTCCTTTGTTCTTCAGGAGCCTTTCTGGACTGTGCGTACGGGCTCGATTCCCTTTTGGTTGGTATTTCCAACCATCGCATCCTTTAACAAAGTTCAGGACTATATACAATCGCACGGACCATTTAAGGAGATTGGGGTAAGTCTTTTATCCTTTGGCGTTACACCACCGGGGCTTGTCGCGGGGCCGATGTGGAAGCGACTCTTTAAAAAAACCTCTAAACGAGGGTTTTTCATTGGGGTTGAAGAGAGTGAGTTCCCTCTTGATTTTGCCTCTTTGCAACGGTATCATCTCGATTTTGGTAAACAGATACGTTCCCGGTATCCTGTGTTTGGCAAATTGAGTATGGAGCAATTTGAACGGTTTTTAACGGGTGCAGAATCGCAGTACAGCGTTTCGGTGTCTGTTGAGCAGTAACTACAACATTGGGGAGGAGAAAACATGGATGAGAGAAGAGAGGTTGACGCTGCATTGTGTGATCGGTTTGTTACCGCTTTGATGGGGTGTTTTTCTGATCATGCAGGGAAATTCAATGAAGAAGCTGCTGCCAGGGAGTTTATCGAACTTGATAGAGAAGATCTGGCACTGTTTCGCAGGCATGAGGCTCAGCCCACAGAGGAGCTGCTTGGGTTACTGATTAAATCCTGTGATGCATTCGATACTGGGTGGCTCAGAACCGGTTTGACCGATGAAGCCCTGTGTGATCGTATGATAAAAACTATGCACCACAATCGAATCGATCCGGTTGATGCTGCAAAGGATCTGTTTGTAACAAAAGAGTTTTTTGGCTTTGTGAAGGATTACAAGTTGATGCCCTCAAGAGTTTTTATAAATCGCTTTTGTGAAAAGTATGGTATCCCACTGCAAGAAATTTATTACGATTGATTTGGAAAAGGGATGCAGAAGGAAGGCAGGGGAGCGAGTGGTGTTATTTTAAAAAAGGAAAATCACCCGGCTTTCCCCTTTCTACATTTCTTACCTCTGTACCAAACAGCCAGTTAGTATAGTTGCGCCGAAAAGAGAGTAACGCAGGGGCAGTGATGCACCTACAGGAACTACATATACCAACCAGGTACACATAGGTTAAAAAGCATTCAGGGCCTTATAGCAGCCGGAGGCAGGGATAGAAGCTCGACAGATAATTACTTATATGATGAAAACACAAAATGATTGAAGACCCGGCGAACATCACACGTTTTTTATATGATGCAGATGGAAATCGTGAAAAAAAGAACAGACAACCGTTACCTGGTATTTTGGAAATGATTTGGAATTTCGATACAGAGATGATGAAGTAGAAATTATTGAAAACATAACTGTCGGAGATGTAGTTTCAAGGAGGGTACATTATAATGTGTTTGACCTTAATTCAGATGACCAGTATTTCATAAAAAATCATCTTGGGTCAACAATTACGATGGTAGATAGTAGAGGTGAAATAATAGAGCCTGTTTTTGAGTATTACCCTTTCGGCAAACAAAAACAGATTCATATAGGATCTGAAAGCCCGGTTACCCAAACTTTTACTGGTAAGGAGCTTGATCTTTTTGAAGGCGATATAGCTGAAGGAAATGATGGGTATAGGGTTGTACTATT
>JARUKZ010000053.1 GCA_029688955.1 Chitinispirillales bacterium ANBcel5
CTATCATCGTTGCCTTTGTTCTCCAGCTTGAGAATAAATAGTAAAAAAACTTATCCTACACTCTTCTTTAAATAGATTGGAACTTAAAATAACTGATTTGTTCCCTTGAACAACAGATTTAGACAGTTTGCCCGAAGAAATAATGCGGTAGTATCATTTTCAACCGTTTGGGAAAAGTTGGTAGCGCCCCTGCTTAACGAATATTTGAGAAACAATAAAAATCAAAAAATACATCGTTAAGCGGGTATTATACCTTATCACTTATAAGGGTTGTAATGTACGGTGGTAGGTACAAAAGGAGTAGATTATAACAGTTCAGAAAAAATGATTGATCCCACCTGAAAAACGGTAGGACCAAAATCTTTTTTCTTGAGAATAAATAGAATCCTTTCACATAACTCAACGAGCTATTACAATACGCCTCTGAACAGCACGAACTAAAGTTGCAAGTCTTAGGAAATAGGTTCCATTAGCCAGGGATGATATATTTACCGCCTGCAGGTGAATTCCCTTGTTTTTAATATCATTTAGTACTCTCCTTACTACTCTTCCTTTGATATCGTAAAGATTCAAAACCGTAGGCTGATCTTTATCAAGCACATATTCAATAGTAACAAAAGGAGTCTTGGGTGATACTGCATGAACTGTCATTTCAAATGCACTGTTCTGTGAATGACTAAAACTGAGTTGTGCAGTGCTTTGCTCTGGATAAAAAGCTCCCTGGTCACTCCACAACAACCAGTCCATCTGTCCTGCACACTTTTGATCACTAAAAGGGTCGCCGAAACCAAAATGGTTGTCGTCAGTTACAGTTTCAGAGTGTGTCACCTCAAGCGGTACCGGGTTTTCGTTGAAAAAAAAGCGGGTTTCGTTACCTTCTCTGGTTAATCTGTATATGTTCCAGTTCATTACATCAGAACCCTGTGGTAAAGAATTTACCTGACTTCCACCGTGACGAAGGTGATAGCTATTGTCACTGTTTATATAAAGTCTCTCCCGAACTCCAAATAACCTCAAATCTATCACCATTGCCTTTAGGTAATCACCTGGCAGTGCTCTGATTTTAGCAATCACTGTGAATTCGTCTGCAGAAGAGGAGATTTGATGAACCCATTCTCCTTTATTGGAAGCATTATTCGTAATAAGTTGAAGAAAACTATTTCCGGGATTATCCGGATCCTCAATAAGAGAATAGTTAGCCTGATTCCAGTTGCTTTGAGAGAATGGGGGCGAGGAGTTATCGGGCATTGCAGTCCAGTTATATCCGTTCCAAGAGGAGGGGCTATAGATGCTTACAGTGTAGGTTCTGTGTGTTTGGTTATCGCCGGCGATAACTTTGATCAGAGCATCGGAGAAGAGAGGTGCAAAGTTATCGCCGGTAATATTTCTGGGTTGAACAATTTCAACTGAAGCACTGTCATCTTCCGGATCTGCAGAAATTATTGGAGGCACAGAAGTGCCTGCCGCTAGAGTGAGGGTATAAGAGAGCGTTGAAGGATTAAAGGAGGGCAAAGCTTCACCGTCAATCATCAAACTCTGTAATTTTGTATTGCCTGCATCCCCACTCTCTCCATGTTCGTATGCGCCGATATCAGGAGCTGTGCCCGAATAAGGTTCATCAATATCCACTCCTCCATTGACCATGAAGGTTTCTGGTCTTGGTCTGAGCAAAAGTATATCAGGTAAAGAACCATCAGGTTGCCTTGGTCCCTTTGCGGCACTTGTCAATAAACTTAAAAACATATCATCTGTTATGGATTCGCTCTGTTGCCAACTGTTTCCCTGTTGGTCTGAACCGCTTGCTATCCTCACTCCGTTGGGAGAATTATAGCTGAGATTATTATAAAACTGGTGTTGTCCGCTTGATGGTTCATTAGGAAAATCAAAATTCCGGCCATTGTGTGTGATACCATTGTTATAGGCGCTGTTATGAGCAAGATACAAAGCGCCGGTATTATTGTTGTGATCAAACCCTTTACCGTGATTATCAAATGCCATATTTCTTTTAATTATATGATTGCCGGAAATGTGATTGCCACCAAGTTTAAATCCATTTCCACCCCCGTCAAACTCCGGGTGATTCCAAATACTGGAGTTCCCATTGCCAAAGGCCCAGTTGTTTTCCAGTAAAATGGTACTTTCAGCCATCCAGAAATCGAATCCATCATCAGAATTCTCCCAGGCACGATTACCGTAAAAGACATTTCCCGGACCTAATGCTTCATACTTTGCCGCAAAACCATCTGACATATTACCCACTCTGCCCCTAAGGTTAAAATTGCGGTAACTGTCATTGTTTTTTATAAGATTATGTGAGCCATCCTCAAGGTGTATACCTGTAAGTCTGTTTTCGAATGCAACACATTGTTTGATGAAGTTATGGCTGCCATGAATCCGAAATCCGTTTCCACCTGCTCTGGTGAGATGTATTCCAATAACATGCCAGTGGTCACCATTAATGCGTAACCCGTCTCTTCCCGGCTGCTCCTCCTGAGCTTCAAAATTCAACACCGGTGTTTCTTCAGGATAGTTAACAATTGTGATTGGCTTTTCCTGAGTACCACTACTGTTTGCATCGATTCGTCTGTCATGATAGTAGGTTCCACCCCTAAGCACGAAGACATCACCGGGCTCAGCAATCCCTACAGCATGGTCCAGAGTTCCTAATGGGGAGTTCTTTGTTCCGGAGTTACTGTCATCACCATCTGTGGCTATGAAAAAAGTGCGGTCTCCGTCAGGAATATTTGAAAAAGTCGCTATTCCTGAACACAAAGCTATTATCAGGCAAACCAATTTTTTTTTACACTTTAGCAAGTTAGCCCTCCTTGAATACAACGGAAATAAGGAAACGATAGAATATTTACTGGTTGTGTACAGTTTCAATATACCAAAACATCTCCCGAAGGGCATCAAATATGTTGCAATCGAAAGTAATTCCGTGGGCACAGGTGACCACAAAAGTAAAGGGGAGTGAAGGGGATGCTTATCTTCGCACAAGAGATTGAATTGCCATGCTTAGTTTAACTTCATATTATGAACTAAATATCCCCCATAGTGAATGGATCTATGGGGGATATTAGCTGTTTGTAATTATAAACTGGTTAGCGGCTTTCTGGGTATTTGTTGTAATTATAGATGTATTCCCACCAATTGTTGAGCTTGTTGTTATTTATCTGATTAGTATCATCGCTAAATCTTCCCGGTCTATTAGGGATACTTGGTAGAAGCCAGTTTTTGAAAAATCCATGGCGATAGCCGTTTTCGAAGCTTATGGGATCACTTCCCCACACATCTTTTGCCACAGGATAGAAAGTGGCTGTGTAGGTTAGATTTGGATAATTTTCTCTCCAATCCTCGCAAAATGAATAGAAGGAATTGTTTTTTTGGAATCCTACATAATTATCCTGAGTAGATTCAGAGTTAGGTGAATAGTGGCTTACACCACAACCGGCAACATCATTTAGTGAGGTCCCTTTTACCATAGAGAATTCATCCCAGAGGTGTTTGGGTGCTTTTTTATTCTCATAACTGTTCTGATCATAAGGCGATGCTGTCCAGTTACCGAAAACTCTTCGCATATGGCTTTCTATACGATGATAGTAAGCGTCAAAATTTGTTCCTATATCTCTATCGTATGTAATTGTTGGTTTTGAATATTGGATTGTATACAAGGAGAGCAACCTTTTTTGTGATACAACCATTTCGGTTGCAGGTGGGTGCAGGTACATATTGGCTAACATTATTGAAAACGGTGGTTGCCTTTGAAGATTTTTGGTTATTATAGACTATCAAACCACTAAGAACTTTTTCGGGCATATCAATTGAGGTTTTTGAAAGCAGTTGCCAATTTGACCCATTAGTACTGCGATAAAAAGAGAACTGATTTCCCGAACGACTTATTTTTAACCAATGTGGAGCAAATGCAGCGCTTACGTTAAAATGACAGTGTTTTTGTTCCCCCTCCAAAGACCTAGAGTATCCAAAAAGTAGACCACTTTGATTCATTTCAAGTGATACGAACTGAGCATTCGGTTCAAGACCATTTCTTATCATTATACCCACTCTACCACCATGATTTAGATTGTTAATACTCTCTACTTGTGCCACATACTCACCATCACCAAAAAGGGGGGTATAAGTGAATTGGCCTGCATCCTGGGTATGGTTAGATGTCTGCCCAGCTCCGGTGACCATAATTTGTCCGGTAGAGCTGATATATCTTCCATATCCATATTTTCCGATTGAATTATCTAATCCTATGTCATAACTTTGATAGCCATTTGGCAGAATTCCTACTCCAAAATTGCTGTATTCGATGTTTGTGAGAAGACTCAGATGGTTGTGAAATTGTTTACCAGTACCGGTTCTGGCATTTAGATTATCATAAACAACTGCATGAATAGTGTAGTTGCCTGGGCGTACATTGTTCCAAATATAGCGATATGTATCATTTCCAATCGAGGTTGTTGCGGTACCGATGAGATCAAAACCACTGTAGAATTCGACCTTAGAAATACTTCCATCTGGATCAAAAGCTTGTACAAGGAGAGTACAAGTACGCACGACATTACCGGCAGGTCCCATTCTTACTACTGGCCTGTTAACCCTGGGCGGTCGGTTTGCATTAGGACAAACTGTAATAGTGATTGGAGAAGAGATCCGTGTTCCACCCTGATCATCTTTAGCGTGAGCGGTTATAGTATGTGTTCCTGAAGGAACATTGTTCCAGGTAAATACATAACGTCCGTTTGAAACAGTTCCATAACCAAGCAGATGTGTATCTTTAAAGAAGGATACTTCAGAGATGCTACCAATACGGACGCTTGCATAAGCACCTAATTCAATATCGATTGGTACATTGTTATCTGCAGGTTTGATCACCTTTAAATTGTTTTCAGGATAAACTATAGATACCCTGGGTTCAGCAGGAAATTCATCGATTATCTCAGAAATATATCTGTTTATTAATGCAAGATCAGTAGAACTAATATCTCCTGATCGGTTCACATCTGCTGCAAGTATTCCATAAGAAGACGGGAATGAATCTATTGTTTTTAGTATATACTGTTGGACTAGATCAGCATCATGAGCGGTTACCTTTCCATCCCCATTCACATCTCCGTAACGAAAAGAAGCATACGTTAGGAAGGTAAAACTGCTTATTATCAACGCACATAGTGTAAACGTTTTAACCATGAGTTATTCCTTGTTTAAAGATTGATTTTGAGTTGTCTGGCACGTGCATCTTTAAAATCAAACATAACCATTGTTGGAAACAAGCGTATGAAAAAATAAGTGTTTCAGTTTTTGAAACACTTATTTTACAGAAAAACAGATTAGAATTAAATGCCCTACTCTGGTTTAAAAAAATGGAGGGGTATAATATTTACATTACACTGAGAATAAAAAACAGGGTAAGCAAACAAATCTTGATTAAAAGCTCAACCCATCTTTTTCACAAAACTATCATAGCTCAAGGGAAAGATTAATCTCCACTTCCTCTCCCCAAATCGCATAAGGAACACTAACGTTTATGATGACATTGCGCCCGTTATTACCGTTTTCTGTTACCTGTGCGGTTGTCACCTGCTTATCACCAACCATCGCCGTTCCCAAAATCAGGTTGTTTATAGATGCGATAAGCTCATCGGAAACTTCACTGCACGATAGCTCCCTGGTGTTTAGAATAATTAAGGTACAGAGACGGGATATATGGCCCGCAAGAAGAAGTGAAGGGATAGAATAATTACTTTTACCATAGGTTTTTATTCCCTCGAGAGTTACTGAAAGTGTTCCAGGGGCACTATTCACAGGACAAAGCCCGGCATCCGCTATCTCCCCGGCTTTGCTGTAAGTAAGTGTGGTAACACATACCTGCATAGCATCACTTCCAGGATCCGTATAGCTGTGTAATGCTGATATGTCAGTGAGTTGAGCTTTACGGGTTAAATGATTCAAGGAATCACTTTTAAACGAGGCGATTAAACCCGCAATTAAAGAGATAATGACAGCCGAAGATGAACCACACGGTATGTCCTGAGGTTTATGCTGCTCTGAATAATGAAAGGTTTTTACCTTTTTGCCACCCATACCATACGCCGGACGTAGATAGAAACTGTTTGCTCCTAAAATAAGCCAGTTTGCTTCATCTCTATTGCGCAGATCACGCCACGTTTCATATCCACACCCATCCAAAAGCATCTGAAAACTTGGCACAGAAGAACGTAAAGACTGATATTGTGAAACACCAAAAAACTGTGGAGCTGCAGGTAACACCATGAGCGTTTGAGTGGCTATACCAAGTTGCCCAAGGTTCTGAGCCTGCTCATAATCGGGCCTGTTAGAACTAAAACTGTGAAGCGATGCAACCACATCCGGACCAGGTACCCCGCTGTTCCATACAGGTTTAAACACCACCTCAAGGAGCGTCTTGTCAAGAACATTTTTGGCACAGTTAACAACCTCAATAGCTATACCGGCTCTATTATCGGTATTTCCAAATAGAAACTTAAGCTCTCTCCAGGCAGTTTCAAGAGCTTTAAATTCAGAGTGATGAAGAATTTCATCCATCTGCATCCCTATAACAGAGTCTATGGTATCAAAAATTGATGTGATCCTGCCCTGTATAGTACCATCCATGCCGCTTTGAGTAGTACTACTTTGGGTAATGGTAGTACCCTGTTCTTTCGTATCGGAAGGAGGAGGAAGGGTTGGATCCATCATAGAAAGAATCGCATCAACAGTACCTTTGTTTGCGCTATCCTGATTGTGTTTAGATGATGAAAAATTTTCGCTGTGACCCGAATTTTGATAAGCATCAATGCCAGGTAAAGATGAAAGTTTGCTGGCTACTGACTCAGGGAGAGGGGTGTTGCATATACTTGCACTCAAACTTTCTGAATCAATCTCGCCCTCCTGATACGAACGTATCTGCTTTTTGAGATCGAGCAGCCATTGTAGCTCCGGTATCTGCTGTACAAGAGCATCAGGGGCGAAATCTGACATGCATGAAAAGGACAAGGAAAGATCGAGATGTTTAGTATCACATCGACAGCAATCTTTTACATAGAAATTTAAAGATGGTTTCAGGATCGAAAAAAGATCATTAAAGCTACTTTTATCGAGATTAATTGTATGGTCCCAGTTTTTTCCTGGAGATAACTCTGCGGCGATGACAACCCGCCAAGAGTGGTCTTTTGTTATCGGTGATGGTATTTGCATGTAATCCTCTTAATGTGTTTAACATTTGGGTGCATTATAGTAGTAATATTCAATATAAATAAAGAAGGTGAAAAAGTCACGCGTAGACGCAGAGGCGCAGAGAGAGGGGAGAGGAGGGGAAAGGGATTGTTACACGCGTAGGCGCAGAGACGCAGAGAGTGGGGAGGGGAGAGGAAAGGGAATTGTTACACGCGGAGGCGCGGAGACGCAGAGGGGTTGAGAGGAAAGGGAATTGTTTACACGGAGGCGCAGAAACGCAAAGAAAAGGGAGAGGGGAGAGGAAAGGGATTTGCTACACACAGAGGCGCGGAGGTAAAACCCTTACGGGAGTGTAAACATTTTTGTGTAAATGGTTCCAGTAAATTATTATATCTAAAAACTCAGAAAGGGAACTATGAATCGCGTGGTATGCAACGTTTTCTCCTGCTAATGAACTACCTTCAGGATATATACCCCTTCTGCCTTATCACATGTTTACTGATGTGGATCCCTGCCCTGTAAGGGCAGTCCATCTATAGCCAGGCCTTTCAAGGCCTGGACTGCTGCGTAGAAGGCCACACACCTCCGGTTCGTTTAATATACTCCCGGTACCTGTCACCAAACCGCTCAATCATCATCTGCTCCTCCCGTGGAACCCTGTAAAAGTAAAAGGGAAACATCACAACTATCATTGCAAACCCTGCAATCCAGTTGTGAAGCAAAAGCGGCTGTGCAATTGCCCAAAGCCAGTGTGAAGCATAAATGGGATGACGGATTTTTGAATATACCCCCTTTGTAATAAGAGTGTGCTCTGAGCGAAGAGAAACAGAGATGGTCCAGTTAGAGCTCAGATCCTTATGTGAGCGCCATAAAAGAAGAAGCGAACTGATCAAAATCAGCGTTCCGGGTATGCCAGCCCACAAAGGAAGCGTATAGTTCAATGGATCAAAGAGGGGAAACAGGAAATAGGCAAAGGGTACAACTCCCATTGCAACAAATAAAAGCGAGAGGAAAAAGGTGTCTGCAGCTGAGGCTCTATTCGTCTCGGCCTTAAAATTTCCGTATTTACGTGAAGACAGCACCCGGATTAATGAACCTGCGACAAGTCCGCCTACATAAATAAAATACAGATAGAAATCGTTACGATCGGTTACCATACTCTTTACCTGCCAGCTTTGCGGTTTCCATAGCACCCAGTATCACCATCGGCATTCCACTTCCGGGATTAACGGAACCACCGGTAAAATAGAGCCCGTCGATGATATGACTTTTGCGTGAAGGCTTAAATGCCAGATTTTTCCACCGGTCACACACAACTCCGTAGATCGACCCTCTGTAGGAGCCGTAACGCTCTTCTATATCCCAGGGGCTCAATACTATCTCCTCGGTTATATGGTCCCGAAGCTTATCCAGACCCATTCTCTCCAGTTTTTCCAACACCGTGGTACGCAGCGTTACCATATCATCTTTCGTATAGGTATTTTTATCATTTATATAGGGTATTTGCGGAAGTACCTTTATGATATCATTTTCGTTAGCGGCAAGTGATGGATCGCTTCTAAGAGGAGCCACCACATAAAGTGTGGGGTCATCGGGGAGAAGGTGTTTGTCAAAAATTAACCGGTACTGTTTATCCGGATCATTTGAATGAAAGATATTGTGATGTGCCAGTTGAGGGTATCGTTTACTTGTTCCCAGATGAAGCACTATTCCGGAGCAGGATGGCTCAAACCGTTTTTCCATTTTTTTGATTACAGGTCCTATTTTCAATCCCTGGTTGGATTTAAGCATAGTATAGAAAGAGAGTGTATCCATATTGGTCAGTACGATATCCGACCCTTTCTTTTCTCCATCATTAAGAATCACCCCCTTTGAAACAGATTTGCTTCGGTCTAGCCAAAGCCCTGTCACCGGGGCGTTGTAGTGAATCGTAACCCCCAGTTCCTGGGCAACTTTTTTGAGCGCTTCAACTATCTTATACATTCCACCCTTCACATGATACACTCCGTAGGTAAACTGAATAGAAGCAATCATGGTGAGAAAGCCAGGCGAATTGAGAGCCGATGATCCAACGTATTTACAAAAGTAGGCCAAAGTGTTCAGAAGGTGCGGTTCGCTGATATACCGTTCTATCCTCTGTTTCATGGAGCGGACAAAATCGATGGAGATGATATCGGTAGGTTTTTTCTGTGCCAGAATGTCCCCTAACTTCTCTGCCCCTGAATAAAAGTAGCTGCTTTCAATCAGTTCGCGTTGTTTTTCAGCATGAGAGAGAAACGAAAAGAATTGCGAAGGCAAGGTGGGGGAAAAACGGGAGAGCTGCCTGCTTAACTCTGCCATATCCGATGTTAGGTCAAAAGAGTTTTTGTCTTCAAAAAACAATCGCCAGTGAGGCGTTACCGGTATAAACTCAAGGTAATCAGCGATATTTCTGGAGCATTCGGAAAAGAGTCGTTTAAAAACATGGGGCATGGTAAGCAGGGAAGGACCCAGGTCAAAATGGAACCCATTGCTTTGGCGCATGCTGAGTTTTCCGCCGGCAAAAGAGTTCTTTTCATAGATCTCTACTTTCCATCCCTTTGCCGCAAGAGACAGTGCGGTACTTAGGCCACCCAGCCCTGCTCCTATGACAATAGCTTGTGGTGAAGTGCTCATGTTTGTACCCCGGGGGTTTTGCGCTAAAGAGGTCAGTTATGTGTATCTGGTTTGGTAGCAAATAGTGAACCACTGAGCGGGAGACGCCGAGGTGCAGAGAGGAGGGAGAGAGAGAGATTTTTGCGCGCGGAGACGCAGAGGCGCAGAGAGGAGAGAGAGAGAGATTTTTGCGTGCGGAGACGCGGAGGCGCAGAGAGGAGAGAGAGAGGGAGTTTTGTGTGCGGAGACGCAGAAACGCAGAGAGGGAAGCTCATATATCGGTTACCTACGAATCGCGTGGTATGCACGTTTTCTCCGGTTAATGAAAGAAAATACCTGCAGCACTCTTGTCCAAAATAGGATAAAATAAACGAGGGTTAAGGGGAAACGCTCCGCAATTACCCTGGATAATGTCTTAATCACAACTGAATGAATTCTGGATTTTCTAAACGCGAAGCGTTTACCTCTGTTCACCCTTCGCAGTAGTCTGCTACGGAGAACGGGCGCTCTTTGCGTTCTCTGCGTTTTAAAATCTCCTTTTTCACCCGTCCCGAACATTGGGCCTGAATCAATAACCCGTTTCCAAAAGAACGGGAGGCTGATGTAAATGTTGAGCAAGTGGCTTTAGCATTCGCTTAATTTGGACAGCATATTAAATGAAAAGAAAGGGTCGGTTTTTAAAATGAAGTAAAAAATGCTCATAATTAAATCAAAATTAGAGGTGTTTTAACTGATTAAGACCTATTTTGGACAGCTGTGTACTTGCAGGAGATAACCCTGCTTCCTTACTATACAGTTACTGCTCTGGTTCTTTGCCTGTAAGGGCAGACCGTGCTTCGGCTTCGCTTTGCACAGGTTTATAGCCGGGTTTCGTAGCAGCTACTGCTGCGTAGGAGGGCCTGTTTCTTCTGGGGCGGGGTGATCAACGGCCCCGGTGACCGGTACTCCTCACTCCTCATTCCACATTCAAAATTCAAAAGCACTGGCATAGTCTTTGATCCCAAAAGTGAGAGGAACCAATAAAAGAGCGTCGTGTACTTAAAAAGAAACGCAAACCCCCAACTACCGGATTGGCATGGAAAACCAAGATCTTGCCACACATGTTCATGACCCTGCCCGCTTAGCGGCTCTCAAAGCGGTGGCTCTTTTAGATTCACCAACCGAAGAGGCTTTTGACCGCTTATCAAGGCTTGCTACCAGATTTGTCCATGCACCGGTATCTCTGGTTACACTGATTGATGCAAACAGGCAGTATTTTAAGAGTTGTATCGGGTTGCCTGAACCCTGGCAATCCAGTCGCGAAACTCCCCTTAGCCACTCTTTTTGTCAGCACAACCGAATTGTTGGGCGGCCTCTGGTTATAGAGGATGCCAGAAAGCATCCCATATTTAAGGAAAATCCGGCAATATGGGATTTGCGCGTGATTGCCTATTTAGGCATACCCCTGGTTACATCTGATGGTTATGTCCTGGGATCCTTTTGTGTTATAGATTCAAAGCCACGTAAATGGAGTGATGAAGACATAAGTATCATGCAGGATCTAACGGCTGCGGTGATGACCGAAATTCACCTGCGCACAGAAATTGCCGCCAGAAATAAAGCAGAAGGGGAGCGCAAAGAGTGTGCGGATACCAATAATCGCCTTCACAGCGAAATTGATGCCCGAGTGAGTGCTGAAGAAAAACTGAAGTCAACCCTTATAGAAAAAGAGACACTGATTCAGGAGATCTATCACCGAACAAAAAATAATATGCAGGTTATTGCTAATATCCTTGAGCTTCAGGCAGAGTTTGCAGGTAACGCTCAGGTGAACCGGACTATTCAGGAGAGTGTTTCACGAATAAACACTATGGCACTGGCACACGAAAAACTTTATACAAGTAAAGATCTTTCCAGGATTAATCTTAATGAGTATATAAGGAATTTGGTAAAGCAGATGTTGGTTACGCATAAAAAGTCTTCTGAGCATATAATAGTTACGTTTGATATAGAGGAGATCTGTGCACTTATAGATGTTGCTATTCCCTGTGGACTCATTATTAATGAACTGCTCTCAAACACTCTAAACCATGCTTTCCCTTATGAACTGAAAGGTAAGATTGCAATTGGAGTGAAAAGGCTGGATAATAAACTTTGGTTGACCTATTTTGATAACGGGGTTGGATTACCGAAAGGGACCGATATACTCCAACAGTCCAGACTCGGTGTAAAACTGATCTACCAGATTGTAGAACATCAGTTGCACGGGTCAATCGAAACAGAAACTGACCATGGCCTCAGATGGTATATACAATTTAGTCCAGATGTGTACCAGGAGAGGGTGTAGGGTGGGGCTGGGAGCAATTGAAAATGCCCCCTGAATAACTGTTTGATTAAACTTATGCACTCTTCTGTTGTGCGCGTTTTTCGGTTTAATGCAGTTTTTGTTATGAGTGCTCCCTTTAGGTGTTGCTAAAGACTCCCTTGATATTTGCAAACGAACAGCACAGAATTCACTCTGTTTCACCGCCATCTGTAATTGTCCAATGGAAATCGTTGATGAGGATTTCCCGTGCGTCTGCTGCAGCGGGAGAGTATTTGCTGTCTCCACCATCGAATACAACATTTTCCTGAACACCCTGCTGTTCAGCCAAAGCAGCCCACCCCTTAAGCAGAGCGTCGTAGTTCGTATCAGAAAGGGTTGCTCCACGAAACATATCTTTCATTGTGGTCACATTGGATATATTCCATGAACCTATATCCTGGTCAAAAGAGGTGGCACGAAAAAACACATTACTTCATCAAAAACCTTTCTGCCAAAAAATTACGACAGAGACGAGGCCGGCATAAGTTGTATGGTCTCCTTCTTCAAAGATTCACCTACGGTGTATTTGTACTCTTTGTTGAAATCTTTTGTAAATAAAAGCATCTCGAGCAAAAGGTCGTAGGTCGCCTTGTACACCGGTAGTTCTGAGTAATTTCCCATAAACTCACTTTTTTTAAATTATCGCGAACCGCAAGCGGTTCTGTAAATCCCAACTTCAAACTAAAATAGTCGAAGCCCAAACTCGCTGCGCTCGCCCCGACCTGTTGGTCGGGGTAGTCAATCCTCGTCCCGAAGCAAACGAACAGAAAAACCACAACCCTTATTGTAGACGTCCCTGCCCAGAGCCTCGTCCTCGTAGCGGAGGCGACGGCCGTATGCGACCGACGCATCGAGCTCCGTAGCACTCCACCAGGCACCGTTGCCACCAACAATGCCAATACCCCTGGGGAGACGAAAACCGCCCGGAAGGGCCGAGAAATCACTGCTGTTATTGCTGCTTTGGTCATTGCCTACTCTGCCTTCTCTACTGTCTGTAATCCACTCTCCCCCATCTGATGCCAAAGCTTTGCCGATCTTGTTCCCTGTTGTACTACCATCCCAGTTGTAACCATTTGCAATGAGATAATTCTGAAGTTCTGTCCAGTCTTCATCCGTTGGTACCCGCCAGCCTTCAGGGGCGATGTTTTTTGGGTTTGCAGGGTCAACCACCCACCAGTTGTACAGTGCTCCATAGCCCTGTGTATCATCATTATTGTACCAACAGTAGGCAGGGGTGCTGAGGTTACTCCATTCGCTGTTATCGGTTACATGGGGTATAAGTGTACTGTCTGTATACCTCGTTGTTCGAAGGTTCTCTACGGTCCACACCTGGTTGCCGATCTGAACGGTGGTGTAGCTGTTGCCGTCACCGTCTACCGGATCTGGTCCGTTCCATAGCCACTTTGCAAATACCTCTACATTACCGATTGATCCTAACGATATTCCGGTTATTGGAGTAGAAAAATCTGCATCCTCATACCAGCCATCAAATCCCCAGTCGGGTTTTGATGGGTCCTGAAAGGTGATAGTCTCTTCTATTGTGTAAGTGTCCGGATTGCTCACGTGATTAGTGCCATTATAAAGGGTATAGGTAATTGTGTGCTCTATAGCGCTCCACTGAGCAGTAAGCGTATCATCCGACGCGGGCATGGTTTCCGGTATTCCGGGGTTCCACTCTATGAAAGAATACCCCGTACGCTCAGGATCCACAGGCGTGGTTATCGCAGTACCAAAGTCCTGTGTTATTGGTTCGATTTCAGTTCCACCGTTACTGTTAAAAGTGATCGTGTACTGGTTGATGCTCCACTGAGCAGTAAGCGTATCATCCGACGCGGGCATGGTTTCCGGTATTCCGGGGTTCCACTCTATGAAAGAATACCCCGCACGCTCAGGATCCTCAGGCGTGGTTATCGCAGTACCAAAGTCCTGAGTTATTGGATCGACCTCAGTGCCACCGTTGCTGTTAAAAGTGATTGTGTACTGGTTTATATCCCACTGGGCGTAGAGGATTACATCCTCTGTTCCCATGGTAAACTCTGCTTCATCTTCATAGGAATCACCGCTGCCATCAATTTCGGTATTCCAACCGTTAAAGCTGTACCCTGTACGGGTAAACAGGTTTGAGTCAAGAGGTGCTGTTTGATCGGTGGCTATAGTCTGAGGAGCCATTGAGCCGCTTCCCCCATTAGCATCGAACGTTACAGTGTTTTCGTTTGCACTCCACTGAGCATAGAGTGTTACCCCCTGTGTACCCATGGTAAATTCTGCCTGATCTTCATAAGAATCACCCCTGCCATCAGGTTCTGTATTCCAACTGTTAAAGGTGTACCCTGTACGGATAAACTGGTTTGAGTCAAGAGGTGCTGTTTGGTCGGTGGCTATAATCTGAGGATCCATGCTTCCAGAGCCATCATTGGCTTTAAAGTTCACGGTATTGGAAAGTGGAGCCCACTTTGCATAGATTGTACGATTATTTTGTATAACAATGTCATGAAAATCAAAAGGCAAGGTAAGATTTCTGTCTCTGAACCAACCACTAAAACGGTACCCTTCCCTTCTCGGTGCATCTGGCTCTTCTGCAATTTCTCCATGCTTAACTCTCTGTGAGTCTACTTCCGAACCACCATTGCTATCAAAAGAAACAGTGTACACATTAAGCTTCCACTGAGCATGTAGATTAAGATCATCTGTTTCCATTTTAAAGGTGCCATTGGGGTCAAAGGTATCACCCTCTCCATCCGGATCGGTGTTCCAGCCAATAAAATGGTGACCCGTTCGGGTAAGGTTACCTGCTCCGGCCACAGTAACCTCTGCCCCCTCTTCATAAAATGCTGTGTCGGGAGCACTGCCTTCGGTATTGCCGTTTCCATGATAGGCAATAAAAAACACCGGATTTTCTGTCCACTTCGCATCTAAAATCAGATCACCCGTTGAACCGCTCTCTATCTGTGATATCCTCACCGAATCCACAAACCATCCCAGAAAACTAAAACCCTCTCTTGACGCGTTCTTTAATGATATGGCTTCAGATTCTATAGTGTAGGAGTTGGGGTTATCATCGTGGTTGCTTCCGCCGTTAAGATTGTAGGATATTTCGTAAACCACAACACTCCAGTAGGCAAAAAGTGTGGTATCACTCTTTATTACCCCCGTTTCAAAATCCCACTCCGTATTCATATCCTGATCACTGTACCATCCTTCAAATATATAGCCCTCTCTTTTTTGGGGCTCAGATGGTTGTGCTAAAAGCGATCCCTCCTCAACACTTTGAGTGATAACTACAGAATCATAGTTAAAGTCAAATGTTACTGTAAAGCTGTCGGTAATGGTTGCTTCATTCCAACGGGCATAGAGATTTATGTTTTCGTTAGTTATGGTGAGTGTGTCTCCTGCTTTAAATATCTCAGACGATATGTCATCAATGCTCCATCCTGCAAACTCAAATCCATCTCTTGAGAGTTCTCCGATATTACCAAGAACAGTTGCACTCTGGTCGGTTTGGTAGAACATTGTATCGTTTGGTACATCGCCGGAATCATGCTTGGTGCTGTTGTAGGTAATACTGTAAACAGGATACACCTTCAGTGTAAGTTCTGCCTCTCTTTGCACATTCCGAATAAATTCAACTGTTATAAAGAGTGTATAGGTTCCGGCAGAATCGTAGGTAAGGGTTAGCGGTAGCTTACCCTCCCACTCATCGGTGCTAAGAGAATCTGTAATTAGTTTCTCTCTTGAGTCACCAAAATCTATTGTGATATTCTCTATGTACTCACCTCCCACCAGATCCATTACAACCTCAAACGGTTCACCGACAACGATGCGGCTATCTTCATCATGGAGGTATAAATCCAGTGATGCACGTTCGATGGGATCTTCAGGATGTTCACAGGCGCTGCCAAAGAGGATAAGTGAGTATAGGATAAACAACAGGTATTTTTTCATGGGGTGACTCCAGAAGCTAAATCTTTTTAAAATATAGTTCAGTTAATATACTATTTACGCTTTCATATGAACAGCTTAGTAAACATATGATCGTGAACGCTTTCCCGAAGATTACTGTTACTTTTTTCTTCCTGCTAATCCCTTTACACCCTACTGTTCAGTTCTTCTCCCAAATACCGCTTCATCTCCTTAAGCAGATGTGACTGATCAAAGTATCCCAGATCAAATGAAATATCGAGTGTGGGGAGGCCAGAGTTTAAATATTTGAGTGCGTTTTGAAACCGCACGATTCTAAGGAAGTTTTTGGTTGATAGTCCCACATTTTCGTTGAACAGACGCGAGATGTGACGCTCAGAGAGTCCATGGTAGAAGGACAGATCTTTAACGCTGATACAACCTTTGCTGAACAGTGAATGCTCAAGCAGAGTAGAAAATTGTCCTTTTTTCTGATAGGAGCTAAAAAAGCGAATCAGTTCCCTGTCTATGATTTGTACTGCTTCACCGGGAGAATCAGCATTAAGAACCCTGTCTGCCATATCCCTTATTACCACAGAAGAATACCGGGTTTCAAATCCGTTATTAAGGTAAACTGAAGCCTTGTCTTCCAAGAGATGAACGATTGATCCGGGGTGAAAACGGATGCCCAGAAACGAAATAGTGCCGTTTAGATAAAGGCGCGCGGTTTCTTTAGATATTCCCGAGATAAATGAAAGCTTGTTCTCAAGGTCAAAAATAATATCGATGCAACCATCCGGGAGAATCCGGTGGGGCAGGTTTGCCACCGGACCCTTAGAGGTAACACTCCAGTAACACACCACAAACTCTGACAGGCAGCTAAAGGGAGCATATTCACTGTACTTAACACGCGAATCGGGAGAGGAGCTTTTAAAGTATTGAATCGGTTTATACATAAAGTGCACATACCTGTATTAAGGTTCACCTCAATATAGTATGTGCATGAAAAGAGCGTAAGAGAGACGCAGGTGTTGCCTTTATAGGTCAAAATTACTGCATAGGAGTACAGATCTCCACTATTGTTCCAAAGGGATCCTGTACATAGGCCACCACTTGTCCCCAGGGCTTTGTTTGTGGCTCTTTAATAATACGTGCCCCATTTGAAACAGCCTTATCCAATGCCCCTTTAACATCATCGGTGGTTAATGCTATTTCAAAGCAGTTTTTAACTCCCTTGAGTGGTTCGATACCGGTGTTGGCTTCAAGCATACTATTTGCTGCAAAGGACAGGGTCGTCTCACCACTCTTCATCTCTGCATACATATTGGATTCATGGATAAATTTGACCTCTAAACCGAAGGCAAGGTTATAAAATTGTGTGGCTTTAACCACATCCTCAACATAGATAATCACATACGTTAGTTTCACTTTTTACTCCTTTTGGTTTTAGAAGATTTCTTTTTTGGCGCGGGCAATTCTCTGGCTGTTATGGAGACAAGCTGGCTGATACGATCGCGGTCTTCTATCATATCATCCATTAAAAAGTACTCTTTTGAACCCTCATAGGGAGGTGACTTAGTAACCTTACCGATAAACGCTTCGCCGCCTGCTGTGGGTTTAAGGAAAAACTGACTGTTACAGATCAACCCTACCACTTTCCCGTCACAGTAGAGTGCGTATTCACCAAACATCTTCTTATATGTTACTGTTCCTGCATTTTTTAGCTGATCGGTCACAAATTCAACAAAATCGATACTTGATGACATCGCTTAGAACCTCCTCTTTTAGCTTTGAACTAAAAATAGAATTATGGAAGAGAAGGTGTATTGTAAAAACCGGACATTTAGAAAGTTCTATGATCATCGGAATTGATCTGGTTAGGCGAATCGCTGGTTTGGTTTGAGAAACAGAGTTGTATTGTAGTTAAGATAATAAGATTATATTTTATTGTTTATTCCAGCAACAAACTCATAAAAAGGACATACTCATGGATCTACTCATTGCGTTTGCATGGCTTGGAGCCGCACTGATTACAGGTAAACTGCTTCGCAGGGCGATACCTGTTTTCAAAACCATGTTTATCCCCAGCTCTATTCTTGGGGGAGTGGTTTTGCTTATAATCGGACCCGAAATTCTGGGAGCCGTGAGCGGAATACAACTGTTTCCCCAAAACGTACGTGGCATTTGGGGTGGAATACCCGGTTTTATGATTAACATCGTTTTTGCCGCACTGTTTTTGGGTAAAACACTGCCCAAAATTAGCAGTATATGGCAAAAAGCCGGACCACAGGTTGCCTTCAGTCATACTGTAGCCTGGGGCCAGTATGTGGTTGGATTGGGTATCACCGCTCTGATCTTAGCACCTTTTTTCGCAGTAGAACCGATGTTTGGAACTTTAATAGAGATTGGGTTTATTGGTGGGCATGGAACAGCTGCCGGGCTTGGTGAAACATTCGCAGAGCTGGGGTGGCCTCAGGGGCAGGATCTGGCATTAGGGGTGGCAACCCTTGGAGTGGTATTTGGTATAGTAACCGGAATTGTGCTTATCAACTGGGGGGTTAAACACAAACACACCAGCATACTAAAAAACCCCGGTGAAGCATCAAGGGATATCGCCAAAGCTCAACAGGAACATGAAAGTGTCGAAGCCGACCTGGTTAACCGGGGACAGGCCGATGAACCTGAACCACCCCAAATTGTAGAAGTGGAATCGATCGAGCCGCTTACTTTTCATCTGGCCTATATTGGTGCCGCAATAGGAGTTGGAGCACTGATCCTTGGCGCACTTACCTGGTTGGAACAGCAATTGTTACTTCCCCTGGGCGCGCCGGTACTTCTGGGCCACGTTCCGTTGTTTCCTGTTGCGATGATTGGTGGAATCATTGTGGAAAAGCTTCACCGACGCCTCTTTAAGGGTGTTCTTGACAGGGTGATGATTATGCGTATACAGGGGGCAGCACTAGACCTTCTGATTGTATCAGCCCTTGCCAGTTTGACTCTCAGTGCTTTTGCTGACGCGTGGCTGCCACTTGTTATTCTGGTATTTGCGGGAATGGCATGGACAATCGGGGCTTTTGTGTTTTTAGCGCCACGAATGATGCGCTCTCATTGGTTTGAACGCGGTATAGGGGATTTCGGTCAGTCACTGGGTGTTACGGCAACAGGGTTGTTGCTGATGCGCATTGTTGATCCAGATAACGACACCCCGGCTTTCGAATCGTTTGGCTATAAACAGCTTCTTTTTGAACCACTTGTTGGTGGTGGACTGTTTACTGCTGTCTCAGCTCCTCTGGTGTTTACATTCGGACTCAATGTGATGCTCGCGGTTACCTCTGGTTTACTACTCTTTTGGTTAATACTGGGATTAAGAATGGGTAAATCAAAAGCCAGTAGTGTTAAAGTTAATACACCAGAAAAAAAGGAAGTTACTCAATATAAAGCATAAAGTTACAGATGCTACCTACGAGCGTATGGTAAATTCCCGGGTGACAGATAAGGGAGGGGTACAATCCGCAGATACGGTACGGTTTAAATCCTTTGTGGCTCTGATCAGGATATAACGTCTGGTAGAGGGTATAAGATGATGAATTAGGTTATGAACCCTCACTCTATATAAATGAAATAAATGACGCTTAAACAAGGGGAGGGGTTTTGTATCCCCATCTCCTTCCATAAAGTAGATGGGGGCGCGCAGTTGTTGGGGTCGGACCAGAATTGAACATCCAAATTGCCCAAATTGAGCTGCAATGGGCAAAAACGATTGTCTTTTAGCCAAATATTCCGGTCTTAGAGCTCGATGGGAAGGCATCTCATCAAGCTCTAAGAAACTAAAATGAAAAATGATGCCTTACTGTTCTCACAACTGAAATCCAGACGAAACAGTGCAGTTCGTAATGCAAAGTATCAGATCCGGGAGGAGTGGGTGGTTGCTATACTATGGTTAGGTGGATCGCAGGGTTGGTTTGAGAAATCACCAGAAAAAAGGGAAGTTACCGAATACAAAACATAAGGTAACAGATGCTACCTACGAGCGTATGGTAAATTCCCGGGTGACAGATAAGGGAGGGGTACAATCCGCAGATACGGTACGGTTTAAATCCCTTGCGGCTCTGATCAGGATATAGCGTCTGGTAGAGGGGATAAGCTGATGAATCAAATTATGAACCCTTCCTCTGTACAGGTGAAACATTTGACGTGTAAGCAGGGAGAGGGGTTTTGTATCCCCGTCCCCCTCAAACCATCTCTTCTCAACTATTCTTCCGCCACATTGCGCTATGAGATCAACACACTCCTGCATCACCGGCTCACGATGATGGGCATAGTAGATATACCGCTTATCCATTAAATCCTGTGGGTTTTTTCCACAAAGAAGCTGTAACCTCTTCTCTGAAGTAGCAAAATTTGGAACCGAGAAAAAAAGCTCACCATCATCTGAGAGCTTCTTCATGAGCTGAGCGATAAAAAAGTCCGGATAGAGCGGAAAGTGCTCCATGACTTCATTGAACAAAATCAGATCAAAAGCATTATCCTGAACCGGAAGAGAATCCTTCATAAGTTCTGCGGGATGAGCGGTTATGTCGAGCTCAGAAAAACGCTCTTTCCACTCCGGTTCCAATTCATGATAGATAACAGTGGTCGGGCATCTATAAATTAAATGAAGGTGGGCAGAGAGTATTGATGCACCGATTTCAAGAACCCGGGTGTTTGAGTTTATGGGGGGCATCATTGTGAGCAGGTTAACGTAGCGCTCCCAGTGGGTTTTTATATACTGATGACCACGCGCGGTGTGCTGGTGTTGCAGGCGTGAGAATGATGATTGTAACAGTTTTTCGGCTTTAAGGTAGTTCATGTATTATCCTTAAACTCATAGTGATACCTTGCTAAGATTATGTATTAAAAACCTTGCACTGACCAGATAAAAACGTGATCACTGACCCCAAATGCCTGGAAGTGCGTTTGCTTTTTGGGGCCTGTTTCATTATACTGCATGCATTGTTTTACTTATTCTTCTTAGTGGAATCGTTGTTTATGATTTTGTAGCCGGGTTTGGGAAAATTGTAGCTGAAGCATTAGGGGCAGCAATTGCATGCGCTGCTCTAAGCTGTAGTCGTATGTTCCTGAGCCAAATAACTGTTGAGTTTTAATGGAAAAACCTTCCCGCTTACCTGCATATTGTGCCGCAAGTTCTGTGATTAGGTCAAAATTCGCTACTGCGCTGTGAACAATGGAAACACCTGTAAGGCAATGAGTTATTAAATGATAGGGAAAGTCCATCCACACACAGCAGCAAATTGTTATCATTGGTATGAACTTTGATTTATTGGGCACAGAATCAAAGGAGAATGGATATGCTTACCACTATCGGCTATTGCCAGCAAGTGCAGAACTACTCTTCAAGGGGAAATAGTGCCTCGCGGGCTACCACCACAACTGCCAAAACCACCCCCAGTGACACTGTAGAACTATCTGATGTAAGCAAAAACGCTTCTGCCAATCTGGGCCGTCTGCCATCACTATACGGTTTTGAACCCCGGGTGCCGGGGCGTATCAGTATTGATGAGGTTTACGAGCATGGGCAGAAATTTCTCAAAGAATTTACCAAAGAGCTTAACTCCCGTTTAAAGCAAGAGGGTGTAAACACCGACATTGAGTTTACGCTCCGTACAGCGTTTGGGAGCGGTGATATTGTCGTAACCTCCGAACACCCTGACAAACAGAAAATAGAGACCGTATTCAAAGATGATTTCGATCTTAGAAATGAGTATGCAAAGATCAATTCGATGTTTCACTTAGTTGAGAGCGGTAAAAGAGCCTCTGGGTTTGCTGATGCATATCGGGCAAATCCCAAACAGGCTTTGGCGCAGTATTCCTATCTTTTCAATACCCGGCTTGAAGCCAGTATGCGCATTGCAGATCAGCAGGCCTCTGTTCTTTTTAACCGGGTGCCCGATAGCGGAGTTACGCTTCCGCATTCTGCCTGACGGTTAAAACATCCAAAGAGCCATCCTTTTTCTTTTGCTATCCAACAAAATGGCTTGTTTCATCACTTTGATCTGAGCTACTCCAGCAATGTTTCGCCTTATTTTAAATTGAAATGGAGCTACTCCAT
>JARUKZ010000054.1 GCA_029688955.1 Chitinispirillales bacterium ANBcel5
TGTACTTTACGATACTCAGGCGGATCAGTACTGGTATCGTCCGCTTTTTTACAGCGGCGGGGTAGGAGAGACAAATTATGATATCTTATCGCATGGAGTGAGGTTAATGAATAAGGATGAAGCACTGGTCGATAGAAGGTGGGGTGAGTGGTATGTGGCGCAGCAAAACGATATAGACGCTTTGTTGAAAAATGACCCGTTGGAGTTTATTAATTTTGAAACAAGTGACTACTCTATCTCTTACGATTTCGATCGTTTTTATCATAAACCCAAAGCAGAGCATAAGGATTTAGCTGGCTATATGTTTCTATCCGTTCCCGACCCAGAACACTATGAGATGTATATTGAAGAAGATTTAGTAGATAGAATGCCAGATCCCAGACTAACTATTGGCTACACCTCCAGGGATCGAATCGATGGTGGAATTGGTGCTGGTTCAATAGGGATTTGGGCCACAGCCCGGGGGACCAAAGCTGCGGTACCTGAACCTTCTATGGTTTTATACCTTTTGCTATCGATAGCCGGTGGGGCTGTGGCGATCTTTAAAAAGAGATAGGTTCGCTAAGAAACCTTCTGAGCTTTAAGTTATGCTGTGTACAAGTGTTCGGTGAGGGCTTTTTGGCTCTCACCTTTTTTGGTATTTGGCAGTAAAAACGACTTGGAGCCGCTGAGTAGAAACTTGTACCACCTCTCTTGCAATGCCTGCGATCGTCATGCAGAATCATACACTAATAGAACTTGATACTGAATTAAACTATTGTTCAAAACGTAATAATGTTCTATTTTCAACTTCCGTATTTACTTTAATTTTTCAGAGCGATGGAGCATTTTTATGGCAAAGAATATCGTAGAGAAAATTCTGGACGAACATATCATCACAGGAACTCCCAAAGCTGGTGAAGAGGTAGGGATAAGGGTGGATCAGACTCTTACCCAGGATGCAACCGGCACAATGGCGTGTCTTCAGTTTGAAGCGCTTGGGTTCAGTAAGGTTAAAACCGATGTTTCTGTCTCCTATGTTGATCATAACACAATTCAGGAAGGGTTTGAGAACGCGGATGATCATCGCTATCTTGAAACTGTAGCCGCAAAACATGGGATAAAATTCTCAAAACCAGGAAACGGTATTTGCCACCAGGTGCATCTTGAGCGTTTTGGTGTTCCGGGGAAAACGCTTCTGGGAAGTGACTCACATACCCCCACCGGTGGTGGTATAGGAATGATTGCCATAGGTGCCGGTGGGCTGGATGTAGCGGTGGCTATGGGAGGCGGCCCCTTCTATATGAAATACCCCCGTGTGGTGAAAGTTGAGCTTGAGGGTGCACTGAAGCCCTGGGTTTCTGCAAAGGATGTAATACTTGCGCTTCTTGAGATACTCTCAACCAAGGGTAACGTTGGCACCATTGTTGAATATGGAGGAAGCGGAGTTGCCGGTCTTAGTGTTCCGGAACGTGCTACAATCACCAATATGGGAGCTGAGTTGGGGGTAACGACCTCAGTTTTTCCTTCAGATGAGAAAACCAGGGCCTTTATGGTTGCCCAGGGAAGAGAGGAAGGGTTCAGAGAAATTAGTGCAGATCCGGGTGCAGAGTACGACAGGGTTATAAAAATCGATCTCTCCACCTTAAAAACCCGTGCAGCATGTCCCCATTCACCGGGAAATGTAAAAACTCTTCAGGAGCTAAAGGGCACCAGGGTGGATCAGGTACTCATTGGATCCTGCACCAATGCTTCCTATCGTGACATAATGATGGTTGCATCCCTTCTAAAGGGTAAAAAAATCTCCCCTGAGGTTACTTTGGGTGTGGCATGTGGTTCAAGGCAGGTACTTGAGATGGTGAGTCGAAACGGAGCACTTGCTGATATAATCGCTTCCGGTGCTCGAATCCTCGAAAGCGCGTGTGGCTTCTGCATAGGAAACTCAGTTGCGCCCAAGACTGATGCTGTTTCTGTAAGAACATCCAACAGAAACTTTTTTGGCCGCAGTGGTACTTCAAGTGCCGATGTGTATCTGACTTCACCTGAAGCGGCAGTTGCATCAGCACTAAGCGCAGAGCTTTGTGATCCACAAGAGTATTTTTCTGACGTGCCATACCCACAGATCGATATGCCATCAGAGTTTGTAATCGATGATAGTATGATTCTTGAGCCTTCAGACAATCCTGAATCAATCGAGGTGTATCGCGGGCCCAATATTGGAGATCCACCATCAAATGATCCATGCCCCGAAACCCTAAATACTTCAGTTGCCATTAAGGTAGGTGATAAGATTACCACAGATCACATCATGCCCGCGGGGAACAGATTAAAATACCGATCAAATATTCCAAAGTACGCTGAGTTTGTGTTTGAGCGTGAAGATCCTGAATTTTCATCAAACGCGCTGAAAAATAAAAACGAAGGCTTACATAATGTAATTATCGGGGGTGAATCGTATGGTCAGGGATCATCGCGTGAACACGCTGCTATATGTCCAATGTATCTTGGCGTAAAAGTGGTGGTGGCTCGTTCGATCGAAAGAATTCATAGGGCAAATCTCATAAACTTTGGAATCATTCCTGCAACTTTTGAAAATGAAAAAGATTATGATTCGCTTCAAAAGGGTGATTCACTTGTTATAGAAAATGTGAGAAAAGCGGTCGAATCAAATCAACCCCTTGTAGCTAAAAGAACGAGTGATGGAGCACAGATAACTCTTGAGATTGATTTTACCGACAGGGAGAAAGAGATGATACTTGCCGGTGGTCTTATTAATGCTACAAAATTGAAACAGTGAAAGTAACAGTAGGCTGAAACGGGTGGAAAATTGACTTGAGTAATAATGATGTGTCGAAGAGCATAAACCGCAGAGAGAGTCTGTACAAAGTAATATTTGAATCAGATACTCCCTTAGGTCGTGTCTTCGACATATTCATAATGGTACTTATAGTTTTAAGCACGTTAACGGTAATGCTTGAAAGTGTCCAGGCATTCAGGGCGCGTGCTCCAGAATTGTTTTGGATTCTGGAGTGGAGTTTTACACTTTTATTTACTGCCGAGTATCTGCTTCGTATTTTTAGTAACAAACATCCTTCAAATTATATTTTTAGTTTCTTTGGTATTATAGATTTCCTTGCAATCGTTCCTACCTATATAGAACTTTTAGCCGCGGGTACAGGATACCTTCTGGTGATACGAGCATTGCGGTTGCTTAGGATTTTTAGGGTACTTAAGCTTGCTGAATACAGAAAAGAGTCTCTGTATTTAAAAGCGGCACTTTCTGCCAGTCGCCGCAAGATTAGTATTTTTCTTTTCACCGTGGTACTGGCAATGGTTCTTATTGGTTCCACTATGTATGTGGTTGAAGGTGAAGAGCATGGGTTTGTGAGCATTCCTACAAGTATATACTGGGCAATCGTTACCATTACTACTGTTGGATTTGGTGATATAACACCACAAACTTCTTTGGGTAAAATGCTGGCATCCATGGCCATGTTACTCGGTTACAGTATTATCGCAGTTCCTACCGGTATAATTACAGCAGAAATGACCCGGAAAATACCGTCAAGTGATAGCTCCGATCAATCAAAAAGGTGCGATGGGTGTGCGAAAGAAACTTCGGGTAAAGGAGCAAGATACTGTAAGTATTGCGGAAAGAGACTTTGATATAGTAAAAACCAAATTGAAAACTTTGATATCGAAGGAGTAACAAAAGTTTTGACTAAAGATTACTTAAGGGAACTTCAAAGTGCTAAAGAAGCGGCAAAACAAGCCGGATCATTAATTAAAAGCATGAAGGGGAGTGCTGGTGTTTCCGAAAAAGCTATGAACAATCTGGTTACTGAAGCAGATCTTAGCTCCGAAAAACTGATAGGTGAGATGTTGTTGGACAGGTTTCCCGATTCGATCCTGTATGGTGAAGAAGATGAAAAAAGAGGGGCAATAGATTCTGATAGTTTATGGCTGATTGATCCTCTTGATGGAACCAATAATTATGCTCACGGCATTCCTGTATATTGCGTCTCTATTGCGTATGCACAAAAAGGCGATGTTAAATGTGCTGTAGTGTATGATCCTGAACGGGAAGAGCTTTTTAGTGCTGTAAAGGGCGGTGGTGCCTTTTTAAACGATAAAAGAATCGGCGTCTCCAAGCGCTCTACCCTTCAGGAGTCGATAATCACTGCCGGGTTCTACTATGAACGCGGAGAGTTGATGGAGCGAACTCTTGAAGCTATTGGAAAACTTTTCAGATTGGATGTAAGGGGTTTTAGGAGAACCGGAAGTGCTGCAATTGATCTTTGTTGGGTCTCTTGTGGGCGTTTTGATGGATATTTTGAGTATATGCTCTCTCCATGGGATTTTGCAGCAGGATCGTTGATTGTAAGTGAGGCTGGAGGAATCATTCAGGATAGGAATGCAAATCCATTTTCACTCCTTCAGACCGGCGCGATTGCGAGCAACGGATTCATTCATGAGCAGCTTATTAAAACAGTGGCATTTGATTCTGATAAGAGGTTCAATTAAATAAAAGATGCATTATATCGTAGCAATTTATTATATATAATGGTTTAATTACCTGTTCTAAAAAGATATTCTCAGGATATTTATAAGATGATAGGAAGAAATGATTTGTGTTATTGTGGCAGTGGTAAGAAGTACAAGAAATGTCACATGCTAAAAGATGAAAAAAAGCCTAAGAACCCGCCTGAGCGCCTGAATGTGAGAAACGATCTTGTTAAAACCAACGATCAAGTAGAAGGGATGCGCAATTCAGGGGCATTCAATGGCCAGTTAATGGATTATATTAGACAATTTGTAAGGTCTGGCATAAGCACAGAAGAGATCGATTCCCTGGTGCATAAGTATACCATAGAACATGGTCATACCCCAGCCTGTCTTGGCTACAGAGGCTTTCCAAAATCGCTTTGTACTTCTATAAATAACGTTGTTTGCCACGGTATACCATCACCGGATGAAGTATTAAAGGATGGTGATATAGTAAATATCGACCTTACGTCTATTGTAAACGGGTATTTTGGTGACAGTTCAGAAACCTTTATGATAGGAGATGTTTCATCTAAAGCTCGTCATCTGGTTGATGTAACTGCAAATGCTCTCATACGGGGTATCGATGCGGTAAAGCCGGGTGTGCCGTTAATTGCGATCGCTGAAGCAATTGAGCCATTTGTTAAATCCCAGGGGTGTTCGGTGGTCAAAACGTACACTGGCCACGGAATAGGGCAAAAGTTTCATGAAGCTTTTACTGTGTATCATCATGTGGAAAAAGACTGTGAACCCATAGTGCTTAAACCAGGTATGACATTTACCATTGAACCTATGATAAATCTGGGTGGATATGAGGTGATAACAGACCGCAAAGATAAGTGGACTGTTCGTACCAAAGACGGCTCTCTTTCTGCTCAGTTTGAGCACACTATCCTTGTTACCGATGATGGGGCCGAGGTTTTAACCCTCACTCCTTCACAGAAAAAAGCAGGTGTCAGGCTTCATGCCGCGGGAGTGGATTATAAATAATTAGGCTCCTTGGGGTGGCTGAAGAATTATCAGATTATATGACTAACAGGCCTCGTTTAACCGTAATAAAAGTATGATAGAAAATAAAACTATACTGGAAAAAGTTGTTGTCGCAGGTCTTCAGCTGGTTGGCGAAGATAAACGTCAGTTTGATGAAGACATGCAGGAGATGGTTATGCTTTGCCAGACGGCAGGGGCTGAGGTGGTTTCAACTATTATTCAGAAAAAAGACCGCCCCATGCCTTCAACCTTTCTCGGTGAGGGTAAACTTAAGGAAATACGAACGCTAATGCGCGGTGAAGGGGTGAAAACGCTTGTAGTTGACGCACAGCTTTCTCCCGGACAGGTACGAAATATTGAGAATACGATAAAGGGTAAGGTTCTCGATAGAGGTCAATTAATTCTCGATATTTTTGCACTGCACGCCAAAACAGTTGAAGCAAAAGTGCAGGTCGAACTTGCGCAGATGCGCACTCTTTATCCCCGGTTAACACATGCCTGGACACACTTCTCTCAACAGGTTGGTGGAATTGGCACCAGGGGCCCGGGAGAAACTCAGCTTGAAGTAGACAGAAGACTGGTACAGAAAAGAATAACCGATCTTAAAGCACGACTAAAAAAGATTGAAAAGAACAGAAAAATTCAGAGCAAAAGGCGTGATACTATTTTCAGAGCATCGCTTGTGGGATATACCAATGTCGGAAAGTCATCACTGCTTAACGCTCTCAGTGGTTCAGAAATTCTGGTAGAAAATAAACTTTTTGCTACACTGGACACTTCTACCAGAAGAACATACATCCCGGGTGTGGGAAATATTGTTATCTCAGACACAGTAGGGTTTCTTAGAAAATTACCGCATCACCTGGTCGCTTCTTTCAGAAGTACATTAAGTGTGGTATCAGAGGCACAGATGCTTATTGTGGTACTTGATGCTTCCAGCGAATTTTTTGATCAGCAACTTGCCACTGTAAACAGCGTGCTGCATGATTTGGGTGCGGACGATACCCGGCGACTATTGGTGTTTAACAAGATCGATCTGGTGGATGATCCTTTCGTGAAAAAGCAACTTAGACTTGCTTATCCTGACGCGATATTTATTTCGGCTCACAACAAGGAAGATATTTCTTTGCTAAAGGGTCATATAGCCGAAACAGTCATTGAATACGAAAAAGAGAAGAGGGTTGAAAATATAATTATGGAACGTACCAAAGATCTGATGCAGGGTAGTCCTCATCATGATCCCAAATGGAAAATACAGGCATGAGTCAGTTACCGGGACCAGAAGAGATTGCATCCATAAGAAATCTCTCTCTTAGGGCGAAGCATATAGTGGAAGGGATGATAGCAGGTATGCACAAAAGTCCCTTCCATGGTTTTTCTGCAGAGTTTCTTGAGTTTCGTCCTTATTTAACCGGTGAACCCGCCAGGAAAATCGATTGGAGAAAATATGCCAAAACAGAAAAACCGTTGGTAAGATTATTTGAGGATGAAACAAATCTCAGTGCTACTATTTTAATCGATAAAAGCGCTTCAATGGCTTTTACATCCGGAACTCTGAGCAAGCTTGAGTACGCAAAAACACTGGCCGCGAGTTTAGCCTGGATACTGGTGAAACAGAAAGACGCAGTGGGAATGGCCGTTTTTGATGATGAACTCAGGACCTATGTTCCACCTGCTTCAACCAACGTGCAATTAAAAACAATCCTTTCTCAGCTTCAGGCATTTGAAGCCGGGGCATCAACCAGGTGCGGGGGTGTAATTGATAGAGTAGCTTCAGGAATAAAGAAACGGGGTATGTGTATCGTACTCTCAGACCTTCTGGATGATCCTGAAGATATAATAAAGGGCTTCAAGCATCTGCGCTATAAAAGACAGGATACAGTGGTGTTATGCATTGGGGATCCTATGGAGCTTGGCTTTGGGGGAGATTCGGTGATGAAAATAAGGGATATGGAAACCGGTAAAGAGATAACTTTAGATTCTTCCACAGCCTCCGAACATTTTCATAAGGGAATTTCTGAACACCATGCAATTTTTAAAAATGCTGCCCAGGAATTAAAAATAGATTTTGAAATAATCTCCACCGCCGAACCGTTCCAAAAAGCTTTGATGCGCATTATAGAGAAACGGAGGCGATTATTTTAGGAAGTGTGTCTTTTTTTGAACCTCTGTACATTTGGGGATTACTAGCCATTGCGGCTTTGATTGCGGTGCACTTTTTAAGAAAACGAAAGGTGCAGAGGTTAGAATTTTCTACACTGCGTTTCTTTTCCACTTCAGCTGTACGGACCTCAAGGCTTAGAAATTTAAAAAAAATATTGCTTTTTCTTGCGAGGGCACTAATTGTAATAGCTATTGTTGCTCTTTTTGCAGGTATACATAATAAAGATAACCCTCTTCACATATTGCATAATCCAGGAACCACCGTTTATACCTGGATAGATCCATCGATAAGCATGGAATATGTAGAAGATGATTTTTCCCTGGGGGAACGGGCTACTAGTGTTTTAGATTCGGTTCTTCAAATTATTCCTTCATCGGTTCTTCACTATCATTACAACGACATTAGCGGAGAATTTGTTCTTGAGAGAAACTTCAACTCTGATACCTACCGTTCAAGATTTGGTTCTTCGGGGCTTGAGCATGCGGTACGGGAGTTTAAACAAACCGCGGATGAAAATGATATATTGATGCTAATAAGTGATTTTCAGCAGAATACTTTAAAGCAACTCGAGTCTGTAAAAGATATACTGTCAGCACAATCACTATTAATAGCTGTTTCTACTGCTCCCAAAGATCCATTTAATTACTCTGTACGTGTGCATAGTGTAGAGGAGGGGGAGTCAACTGTTTATGCAACTATCTATGCGATGGGTAAAAAACTTGATTCGGGCTTAGTAACAGTTGAAATAGATGGAATGAGAGTTGGTGAGAAGAATGTAAGTGTAGAAAAAGATGATTCAGTGCGGATAGCGATCCAGATTTCACCGGATCTGTTACAAAACAAAGGCAAAGTAAGGCTTTTCGCAGAAGATCCTTTTTCTTACGACAATACAGATTTTTTCTCAAAGTCTGAGAAGAGCAATCAGGGCGTACTAATAATTGGTAACACGCATGACAACAGGGTTATTGCTTCCGCACTGAAATCCGCTCGTAACTCAAGGTGGTCGCCGATAGTGGTAAAATCAGGATCAGAAGTAACATCCGGTGATATACGGGAAGCTCATCTGATTATTGTAAATTCACTAGATGAGCCATCCAGACCACTCGATTTGCTACTTTCAAACAAAACATTCCCCGAAAAATCGGTACTATACTGTTTGGATCCATTGGCGAATGATTTGCAATTGTTACCGTCAGCACGACAAATTGTGAGTCAACATGGGGGGCAGAATTTATCAGAACTACATGATGATAACGGTACGCACCCTGTAATCCCGGATACTACACTTGGGTTGTGGAGAGGATTTCCCAAAACTGTATCGGATAACGCACGGGTGTTTAGGTATCTTACTAATCTTGAGGGAAGGGCGCTACTTAATACAAGTAACAATAATACTCTAATTTCATCATTTACAGAACCTCAGGGAAGAAGGTGGGTATTATGTGCTACTCCGCTTGGAATTACCGATCATAACAATTTATATCAAACAGGCTTTTATGTTCCGCTGATTGATAGAATCGCTCGATACGCACTCTTATCTGTTTTACAGGAAGATGATCGTTGGTATGCTGGTGTATCCAGGATGAATCCCTTTTTTGGTGAAGAAAACGGAGCTGAGATATATACCGCAAATGGAAGAATGCTTCACCGATGGCACACTCAACCATCAGTTATGATCGAAAAACCAGGGATATACACGCTTAAGCAAGATGGAGAAGCACATAAACCCTTAGTAGTTACCTATAATCCCGAAGATGCTGACTTCACCTATGATTCGTTTGATTCAGAAGGAAACATACTTTTTAAAGAATCGGAACAGTTTATCAGCGCTATTAGTGAGCTTCGAAATAATGTTTGGTCTTTTGGTATATGGATTCTGTTATCTTCTTTATTAGTGGCTGAACTGTTTTTATGGGGCAAAACCAGTACAAAACCTACAAGCAAAAAGTAAATTCTTCAAAAGAGACGGAAATGAATATGGAAACAGCAATTCTTCTAATTCAATGCTATGATCAGCAAGGAATTGTGGCAAAAGTATCTGATTGTATCTTTAAAAACGGAGCAAATATAATTCAATCGGACCAGCACTCTACAGATCCTCAGGGTGGACATTTTTTCATGAGAATTGAATTTTGCTTCGATACAGATATAATTAACAAGGATGAACTTAAAAAACAATTCGGTGAACTTGCTAAAACAATTGACGCAAAATGGCAGATCCATTTCACTACATCAGTAATGAAAATGGGAGTATTAGTATCTAAACAGGACCATTGTCTTTATGATCTTCTTTATCGTTGGAAAAGTGGGGATATAAGTGTCAACATACCTTTTATTATAAGTAATCATCTGAAAGCAAAGGAACTGGCTGATCAGTTCTCTGTTCCATTTTACCATTTCCCAATAGACAGTTCAAATAAAGAGGAACAGGAGAAAAAGATATTAAATTTAGTGAACAATAGCACCGATTTTCTGGTACTTGCAAGGTATATGCAAATTCTTTCTGAACAGTTTCTCACTGACTATAAAAAAGATGTTATTAATATTCATCACAGTTTCCTTCCCTCATTTAAAGGTGCAAATCCTTACAAACAAGCTTACGAGCGAGGCGTTAAAGTAATTGGGGCTACTGCGCACTTTGTCACAAGTGATCTGGATGAAGGTCCCATAATTGAGCAGGTTGTAGAGCCGGTTTCGCACAGAGACAATGAACAGAGCATGAGAAAAAAGGGAAAAAACCTGGAAAAAGCAGCACTGTCAAATGCTGTTACTCACTATCTGGAACATAAGATTATCAGGTATCAGAACCGAACTGTTGTTTTTTAGGTGGAAGAGTGATTAGGATAGGATAGGAGGGAATATCAGGATAGGAGGGAATATCAGGATGAGAGGATGATCAGGATAGGATATAGGATAGGATATAGGATAGGATATAGGATAGGATATAGGATAGGATATAGGATAGGATAGGATAGGATAGGATAGGATAGGATAGGATAGGATAGGATAGGATAGGATAGGATAGGATAGTGGCTGATTATTCTGTCATTAATTATATTGGGATTATTGTATCTCTCCCAACAATAATAAAAAAATAATAATTCCTCAAAAAGGTTTGGCGAAAATGAGTATAGAGGATCCATTAACTCACAGGATTATTGGGTGTGCTATGAACGTACATAATTTTCTGGGTAATGGATTTCAGGAAGTCATCTACCAAAGAGCGCTTGAAATAGAGTTTAAGGAAGATGGTATACACTACACTCGTGAACAGGAAGTACCAATTTTTTATAAGGAATGTCTGATAGGCAAAAGACGAGTTGATTTTCTTGTGGAAAACAGAATAATGGTTGAACTTAAAGCTGTATTAGAACTTGAGGATGTTCACTTGGCGCAGGGTTTGAACTATTTAACCGCCTATAATCTCGAAATTGGACTCCTTATAAATTTTGGTGGAACAAGACTCGTATTTAAAAGACTGTTTAGAAAAAACAGGAGTTTCCCGAGTGGGGAAAAAGTGGAATCAATATGAAAAATTAAGCTTTACACTATATAGATAATAGAAAAAGTGTGTTGTAGTGTATCTGTCGTGGTAAATGAAAGGGAACTGGTAAACCAGTTCCCTTTTTTACACTTAATGCACAATCGCGGAAAAAACTTCACTGTATCTGTTACCATTTAAACGGATTATATAAGCGCCTTTAGAAAGGTTGTTAATAGTGATCTGATTTTTACCATTTAAAAGATCACTTTTTACCGCTCTTCCGTTGATTCTGAATAAGCTGTATTCTGTAAATCGCTCCGGATTACTGATGTTTAGCCTTATTCCATTAGGTATAGGAGATACTCCCACTGATCTTGTTGGAGAGGAGGAAACACGGCGTTGTGATCCAATACTAGTGGCTATTTCAATTGTTGTCTCAAAATTTATCCAGTTAACATTATAAAGACCACTACCGTCCCCATCACCGGTACCACTGAATTCAAGGCGTAGTGTATGATGGCCCGAATCAATGAACACATCCTCAATGGTGTGCTCTTCCCAATTATGCCAGCCATCAGTGTTGTTTACATCGACATTGCCAATTTCTGAATCATTTAGAAGAATTCGTATCGTACCACCTTCTGTTTGTGTTGCCGCGGAAATTGTAATTGAGTAATCACCTTCGTGTTGTAAGGTTAGATCATTGTATTCAACCCAATCGCCATCATCAATCCAGCCGATATTTTGTCCATCTTCAATTTGAACACCGGACATATCGGTGTAATCTCTGGCCATGACTCTTTCGCTAATAGTAAAAGTGGCGCCGTTTTCTCCACCATAATTATCCTGCGCGCCATACTCTCTGAGGTAGTCCCTTAAAAGTCTTCCCGATTCATTAAGATCACTATCACTCCAGTTGCCGTCTGGGGTTGCATGAGGAAGCAGAGCCGCAGAGTATTCATCTATGTTAGAAAGTGACCATGCACACCAACTGAGATGGTGCTCATCCATAAATTCCATCCAGAGGGCTGTCTCTTCAGGAAATATTCCTGGTTCAAATCTTCCACCACAAGCTGCTGTGGTTCCCCATTCCGAAACAAACAAAGCAACACCTTCGTTTAAAGCCTCTCTTGCGACATCGCGATGCCAATCTCCGTGAGTACCGGCATAAAAGTGAAGCGAGTAGGCGACATTGGGATCGTCAATTGGGTTATGAGCAGCTACATCCACGCGTTGACACCATACCGGTGTACCTGCAATCACCAGATTGTCAGAATATTCACGAATCGCGGCAATTACCTCTTCATGGTAAGGTTTAACATGCTCTTCCCAGTATCCTTCTGAGTATTCAGGCCCAATAGGTTCATTTAGGGGTTCAAATATTACGTTTTCGTACTGTCCATACTCCCGGGCCATATAACTGAAAAATTCAACAGCTTCTTCAACATGATCTGATGGTCTTTGATCAAACTCCCAGTTATCGTATCCATGCCAATCGATAATTACATAGATACCCCTGTTTATAGCTGCTTCTATAACGTCTTTGACAATCCCCAGTTGAAATTCCCTTTCGTCATCGACCATGTATCCTACCCAACCAGGATTATCACCTTCTCTCACAGCCATAGCTGTCCTGATTACACTCACTTTCCAGTCATCTACCAGAGTATTTACTACATCTTCATTATAAAAATGTTCTCCACCCCAAACACTCCAGTAAAGGCTCATACCTCTTAGCTGCACAGGAATATTGTAATGCTCATTTACAATCCTGTTACCATCAACACGTAACCTCCCATGCCTGGCAACAGGGGTGGCAGCGTTTGAGCTAAACACTAACACTGCTAGTATGGTGAAAAATTTAATCATTCGGCTTAATTTCATTAATGCCTCCCTTTAGCGCTTAAATTGAAATTGATTATTTTCAAAGTTAGTAGTATAATTTATGAAGTTAAATCATAGTGTCTAATTTTTATCATAGTAGTTAGAAATACGCTTTTTGTTTTCATATTTCTGCTCTGCTGTTTTACTCTGTTTGCACCAATGGGGCTTATTGGTACCATTATTTAGTATTTAAAGCCAAGCTTTAGGTTTAACACTCAGAACCAATTTGAAGAAAATATTGTAGAAAATTCGTTTAGATAAATAAACAGGCCAAAAAACGCCCTTAAATGATTTAGTGAGTAAGCAAGCTGTATAAATGTTATAAAAAAGCGTTAATACCATATCATATCAATGGTTTAAATTTTTAGGGAAAAAAGTTTACTGTAACTCAATTGCCTGAGGCACTATCCATAATTTATACTAATTAAGAGGAGTTAATATGAAAAATAATGTAAAAACAACAAAAACGTGCGCAATTGCTGCAGATTATCCTCAGGCATTCCACTATACTATGCTTGCTCTAAACCTATTTCTACTACACTTATTTCTACACCTGCTGAGCGGCATTTAACTGGTAATTAAAATGAAAAAATAGAAAAAAGGCCTGCTCAGAAAGAGCGGGCCTTTTTTTATACCCTTGAGGAGAGGAAAATAATGGAAAAATATCAGTCTATCAGTGCGATCCGGAATACTAACCGAAGCTGGCCCGATAAGGGTATCACCCAAGCCCCGCAATGGTGTAGTGTTGATCTCAGGGATGGTAACCAGGCGCTTGTGAACCCAATGTCGCCGGAACAGAAACTTAAATTCTTTAAAATGCTTGTGAATGTAGGCTTCAGGGAGATAGAAATATGTTTCCCCTCTGCTTCCAAAGCTGATTATGATTTCACAAGAAAACTCATTGATGAAGGACATATTCCCAGGGATGTTACAGTACAGATACTTACACAGGCCAGAAAACACCTTATTGAGAAGAGTTTTGATGCTTTAAGGGGAGCAAAAAGAGCCGTTATCCATCTTTATAACTCCACTTCACCAGCACAACGTGAGATTGTGTTCAGAAAATCCAAAAAAGAGATTATTGATCTTGCGGTTGATGGAGCAATGATGGTTCGGGAGTGTGCGCAAAAACATGATGGAGAGATTGTACTTGAGTATTCACCCGAGAGTTTTTCACAGACCGAAGTAGCATTCGCGTCTGAAATTTGCAGTGCGGTTGTTGAAGCGTGGGCTCCTGAAGAAGATGAACAGGTGATAATAAACTTGCCATCAACAGTGGAGGTCGCATCACCACATGTATTTGCCGATCAGATAGAGTATATGCACCGCACCATAGCACAGCGAGACCGGGTGATCCTTAGTGTTCACACCCATAATGACCGGGGATGCGCTGTGGCCGCAGCCGAGCTTGCACAGCTTGCAGGTGCTCAGCGGGTTGAGGGTACATTGTTTGGCAATGGTGAACGAACAGGTAATGCTGATCTTATCACCATGGCTCTCAACTGTTTTTCTCAGGGTATAGATCCAAAACTTTCTTTAACTGACCTTGCTTATATAGAAAAGGTGTACAGCGAGTGTACCGAAATGAGCGTCTCACCTCGTCACCCCTATGCTGGTGAGCTTGTATTTACGGCATTCTCGGGCTCACATCAGGATGCGATCAGTAAGGGGTTGGCCAACTATAATGAAAAAGGGGGAGTGTGGAATGTACCCTATCTTCCAATAGATCCGGGAGATATTGGAAGAAGTTATGAAGCGATCATTCGAATCAACAGTCAATCCGGAAAAGGCGGCAGTGCTTATATTCTCGAACAGTTTTATGGCTTCAAAGTTCCTAAGGAAATGGGCCCGGAACTTGGTGCCGCTATTCAGCGTTGTGCTGATGAAAAGGGAGCAGAGCTCCTGCATTCAGAGATATATGAATGTTTCAGAAAAGAGTTTATCAATCTGAGTGGCGGATGTAGCCTTGTATCCATAGAAAATCAGCCCAAAACCAGGCACAATACGGATAAGCCACACGGTGTCAATGTGAAAGCTACTGTGATTATTGATGGTCAAAGCCGCGAGATTTCCGGGAGCGGAAACGGTACTATCGATGCGTTTACACGTGCTCTTAAGACAATCGCGATAGATGTAAAGGTACTCTCTTACAGCGAACACAGCCTCTCTGAAGGCTCACAGGCCGGGGCCGCAGCCTATATGTGTGTGCAGAGAGGTGATGGCGTGAGCAGATTTGGAGTTGGGGTAGATACCGATATTACAACTGCTTCGGTTAAAGCGTTGGTGAGTGCCATAAACAGACCCTAAAGCAGCTGGCGGGGAGGGGAGTGGATCAGAAATAAAACTCCACTCCTTTGCTTATTATAAAGAAAGCGTTGGGATAAAGGACAGAAACGGGTTTACAGTTATGAGCCCAGAAAACGTGTTATTATCCAGCTTCCCGCGACAAAACTTCCCAGGCTGCTTCCTAAATTCGCCAGAATTACCACCAAAAGAACTCTGCTGACAGGGTTCAACCAAACTCCTTTAAAAGAGCTAAAAGACGCTTTTAAATCTTCCACATCCCTAACTGTAGGGCGTTTAAAGTAGGCCTGAACAAGACCACACACCCATCCGGCCGCAATCATTGGATTAAGGCTTGTCAGGGGTGAGGCAACAAATGCCGCCAAAATTGTAAGCGGATGCCCAAGAGCAAACGCGACACCCACAGCAGCAAAAATTCCATTGACCAAAACCCAGATTTGCAGGGAAGCCATCGACTCTGAAACCCCATTTTGAAAGAAGCCATAGAGTAGTATTGCAACGAAAGCTGTCGGAATACTCCAGGCAAACACTTTAGGCCACAGTGATGGCGGGGGAACAGAGCTGATCTCTTCAAGGTCATTCTCTTTATGGATATAGTGGCAAATTCCGTTTACATGTCCTGCGCCCACGACCGCGACCACTCTTTTTCCCGGTGCTGTTCGGATCTTTTCTGCAAGGTAGATATCCCGTTCATCGATCAGGCGATGTTTTATGCCGGGGAAATTCTTTGCCAGCTCTTCAAGGGAGGATTCAAGCTGATCGCTTTGTTTCATGTTTTCTATGGTATCACTGTCAATCTTCTCTGTTACAAACAGACTTCCCGAAAGATTAAAAAACATCTTTGCTTTACCCCAAAGGGAGAGCCCGCCCCAAACTCGTTTTAGTGTAATCTCAATTTTTCTGTCTGCAAGAATCAGCTTTTTGTTTTTAGCTTTTGCCAGCTCTATTCCCTTTAACATCTCCGCACCAGGAGGAACATCAAGCTGTTTGCCCAGTTTATCATAAAAGGAGCTTAGGATAAGTTGTATCAGCAGAAAGAGGGATTTTTTCTCTTTAACTACTTTAAATATATCCATCTTTTTCCACTTATCCTTTTCCACTATCGACTGATACCTGGGTTCACAGAGCTCAACACAAATGGTATCGGGATCTACCAGTTCGACCGCTTTTTCCACATCCTCAACACTTTCTTTGGATATATGAGCAGTCCCGACAATAAAAAACTCCTTATCATCGATCTGGATCTTCTTAAGGGAGGCTATAGCATCTTCCGGGCTTATTTTTTCTTCATTTGGTTCATTATTTTCCATATTTTGTTCTTCTCTGATAGTTCTCTTTTTAAAGGTTTTTTTTGAGCAAACGAGTATAAAATATATGATGTTGCGGAAAAATCGGTTTAATTAGCAAAATTTTGGCTAACTAACTATTACCAACCCAGTAGGAGGAATATTTTCGCGATTTTGGTTTTTGCGGTACAAATCAGGACTACTAAGTTAGCTGTAAGCAGATAGTTTTGGTCCAGTAGTTATTTTTTATGATTCAGTGTCGCCCGAGGCGAAGGAGGCCACCCCCCAGAGAAGCCTGTTGGCAAGTGAAGGGTTCCTCACGGGGGCGCCAAGATAGTTGCTTGCCTTGTGTAAGCGTGAAAGGTTCGTTTTACCAGGGATGATTTGGTACCCATTCTCCAGAGGACAAAAAAGTAACCATATTTAGTGCACAAAGATTCTTTTATCCAGTAGTTATTTTTTATGATTCAGTGTCGCCCGAGGCGAAGGAGGCCACCCCCCAGAGAAGCCTGGTGGCAAATGAAGGGTTCCTCACGGGGGCGCCAAGATAGTTGCTTGCCTCGTGTAAGCGTGGAAAGGATCGATTTACATGAAATAATTAGATGCCCATTCTTCAGGAGACAGATCGTTTTTGTTATCAACAATTTTTTTCACCCCTTCTCTTTTTTTCAATCAACACGTTACTCATTACTGTTATTTCCTATTTCCGCCACAGAAAAACCAAGGTGTTCTTATTAAAATACTGTTCATATCATCGAGTAAATAGTATATTAACCCAATTCTATATTGGTTAAACATTTAGCATCAGGAGTTACCCCATGAAAAAATGCCTGTTACTTTTTCTATACTCACTTGTTTTCTTCGGTACGACCTGTGAACAACCTGAAGATCCGATAGGACGTGTTTCATTGGAGTTATCCCTTGCAGATGAAGAAAGCCAGATTATAGCGGGTGAACCTTTTGAAGTTGTGATGGAACTGGTGGGTGGTAATTACATAGAGCTGATAACAATTGATTATGACGACTCAAGAAAAGATACTATCGACACTCTTAGCACTAATGAGTGGGAGGAAAACCTACTACTAACACTTACCTACGATTCTTCTGGGGAATATACACTTTTTATAACAGTTGATTTTATTCGGAACGAGCAAAGAGTGGCAGAACTTGATTTGAAGGTTTATCCTGGTTACAGTGTTACATACTACAGCACCAACCATGATTCAGGAGATGTACCCAAAGATACAAGCATCTACAAAACCGGTAAAAATGTAACTGTACCTGGTAACAGCGGTGGGCTTCAAAGAGATGGGTTTGAGTTTTTGGGTTGGAGCATTGATAATGCCGCTTCCTCTACGATATTCAGAGCAGGAGATACCCTTATCATAGCCGATGAGGACATCAATCTTTATGCCCGGTGGACTGAAGTAAGCCAAACGGACAGCTTTACAGTAATCTTCGACCTAAACTATGATTCTGAAGTTATGACTCAATTTGTTGCTGAAGGATCGCTCCTGTCAAAACCTTCTGGGCCACAAAGAGAGGGATATCTGTTTAATGGTTGGTATCGTGACTCGGTTATGGATAAGCAGTGGAATTTTCAGGAGGATGTGATAATCAGCGACACTACAATTTTTGCCAACTGGAGGGTTATTGCCTATGAAATCTCCTACGATCTTAACGGAGGGAGCAATCACGATGATAATCCTGATTTCTACACAATAAATGCGCAAACAATATCACTGAGAAATCCATCAAGAGAGGGCTATAGTTTTCTTGGTTGGTTTGTCGATTCTGTAAGGATATCACAGATAGAGAGCGGTTCTACAGGTGATTTGACCCTTAACGCAAAGTGGACAGAAAACCCCGTATTTTTTATCGCCTATCATGGAAACGGCAATACTGAAGGCGCTGCTCCTGATACAGCCTTTTATGAGGAGGGGGCAGAGGTTACTGTGGCTGGAAGGGGCAGTCTTACCCGCACAGGTCACGAATTCATTGGCTGGAACACCGATTCTGATGGAGAGGGTGATTCTTTTGTTCCCAGTGAAACATTTGAGATAGGAACTGATGATCTTGTCTTATATGCTCAGTGGAATCTAAATGTTTACACTGTTTCTTTTGAGAGTAATGGCGGTCCGGAAGTAGATGCACAGAGAGTTAAGCATGGAGAGAGTGCAAAGGAGCCTGATACTCCGCAAAGGGAAGGGTACCGTTTTCGTGGCTGGTTTAGAGACAGAAGTCTTAATTTGCCATTTGACTTTCAGGAAGTTGCAATAGAAAATGATCGCGTAATCTATGCAAAATGGACACCACTTCCCAATACTGTTAACTTTGATGCCAATGAAGGCTCAGGTAGTATGGAGCCACAGACTATAGCAACTGATGAAACAGAAGCACTTAGTAAAAATGAGTTTAGCCGCGATGGTTACACGTTTATTGGTTGGAATACCGAATCAGATGGCAGTGGTGAATCTTATGAAGATGAAGCAGATTTTACCATGGAAACAGAAGGGGTAATGCTCTATGCTCAGTGGGATATCAACTCCTACACTATCACGTTTGACAGTGATGGGGGTAGTGAAGTCGATCCCATAACTCAAGACTTTGGCACTGCAGTATCCGCGCCTGAGGATCCGGAACGTGAAGGATATACTTTTGATGGATGGGACCCTGAATTTCCTGATACCATGCCTGGTGATGATTTAACGCTTATCGCGCAGTGGGATATCAACTCCTACACAATCACCTTTAACAGTAACGGCGGCACTGAAATCGATCCCATAACTTTAGATTTTGGCAGTGCAGTAACCGCGCCTGAGGATCCGGAACGTGAGGGATATACTTTTACTGGCTGGGACCCTGAGCTCCCTGACACCATGCCTGCTAAAGATGACACTCTTACCGCGGAGTGGGATATCAACTCCTACACGATCACTTTTAACAGTAACGGCGGCACTGAAATCGATCCAATAACTCAAGACTTTGGCACTGCAGTTAGCGCCCCTGATAACCCGGAACGCGATGGATATACTTTTGATGGCTGGGACCCTGATTTCCCTAGTACTATGCCAGCTGAGAATTGTACGCTTACAGCACTGTGGGATAGTACGGCTATGGTACTTGTCTTTGATACTGAACTTTCAGACGGAACATCGATAACTCTTCCCCTATACGGCGATGTGGATGTTACGGTAGATTGGGGTGATGGAAACAGAGATACTATAAATAGTGAAGGCGATCTTGAACACACATATGAGAAAGAAGGTTTATACACTGTATCAATTTACGGCGCTTTGGAGCAGTATGGCAGGTGGTTTAGATTTCCAAATGATTTCATCCCTGATTATGACAAGTTAATTAAGGTTACAAACTTTGGGGACCTAAATATTAGATCCTTATACGGAGCCTTTTGGGGTGCAGTAAACCTGGAGAAAGTACCGCAATTCATGCCAAAGAGTGTGGTTGTGATGAGTATGATGTTTTTTGGTGCCTCATCCTTTAACTATGATATCAGTAGTTGGGATGTTTCCAATGTGACCAATATGTCGAGTATGTTTCGTGATGCCGCATCCTTTGACCAGGATATTAGTGGTTGGGATGTTTCCAGTGTAACCAATATGGCCCACCTGTTTTCTGGTTCCTCGTCCTTTAACCAAAATATCAGTGGTTGGGATGTTTCCAGTGTAACCAATATGAGTTTGATGTTTTCTGGTGCCTCATCTTTTAACCAAAATATAGGTGGTTGGGATGTTTCAAGTGTGACCAATATGTTTATGATGTTTTCTGATGTAACCCTTTCGGTAGAAAACTATGACGCTCTGCTCATAGGCTGGGCTAATCTGGCTGAAGGGAGTGGTGTTCAGGAAGATGTGATATTTCACGGTGGAGACAGCCAATACTCTTCAGCTGCAGCAGGTGCACGGGACTACCTTATTACTGAATTTGGGTGGAATATCACTGATGGTGGTTTGGCAGACTAAACAAGAACTGTTTTATTGTACCACAGATATAGTAGCTGCATTTGAGACGTCCGCACGGGCGTCTCTTTTTTTTGTTGGAGTGGGGGAGATTGTAATGATTTTTAATAGAAGCTATATGATTCAGTGTCGCCCGGCTTTCCTATGCGGTAACTACTGGTACGGAAGCTGCCCGACAGGTAGTTATGGCAATTAGTAAATATTTTTTTATAATTCAGTGTCGCCCGAGGCGAAGGTGGCCACCCCCCAGAGAAGCCTGGTGGCAAGTGAATGGTTCCTCACGGGGGCGCCAAGAGGCTTGCTTGCCTCGTGTAAGCGTGAAAGGATAAAATTACCGGAAAGATACTTTATTGTTTACCATGCAACGGCTTGGGAGGTTATGTTACATGAGACTGGGTGTTTTTTGCTATGTTTAGTAGCATGCTTCTCTACGGCACAAGCGCGTGGTAAAAGAACCGGGATAAGCTTAAGGTGCAGGATGTTCTTTGATTTGACAAAGCCTGCGCCACATTCTTCAAACCCCACCAGAAAACGATAAAGAACAGAAAGAGAAGTCACAAAGTACCACAAACACCTCTTTAGTTTCGCTTGAACAGCTCCAAAAAACATGTTGAACACGGTATCTATAGTGTTGAATGAGTGTAAAACCACCACGGAACAGTCCAAATAAAGAATAAAAGGGGACAAAAGGCATAGCGCACGGTCCAAAATCCTTGGAACAAGGGTCAAACATCCTGGAACACGCCCGAAAATGTTTGGAACATGGGTAAAAACCTTTGGAACATGCCCGAAAATGTTTGGAACATGGGTCAAACATCTTGGAACACGGCCCAAAACGCTTGGAACATGGGTAAAACACCTTGGAACATCCTAAATGTGCTACGTTTTTTGACATGTTCCAAGCTGCACGGGGCATGTTCCAAGCTGCACGGGGCATGTTCCAAGCTGCACGGGG
>JARUKZ010000055.1 GCA_029688955.1 Chitinispirillales bacterium ANBcel5
GCAAAAACTTGCACAGTGTTATGTTGCAAGGGGGTGGTTTAATGAAGCACTGAAAATTTATGAAAATATAATCAAGAGCAATCTGGAAAATTTTCATCTTCTTCTTGGATATGGCAATGTTCTCTTTAATCTTCAGGATGATAAAAGGGCGGGAGATGTTTTTAGCAGGCTTACCAGGTTAAAACCACATAGAATTGAGGGCTGGAACAATCTGGGGATAGTTAAGCTTAGATGTGGGGAGTTGGAAGAGGCCGGGGCTGCTTTTGAAAAAGTGCTTGAGATTGAGCCCGAAAACTGTGGCGCTTTGCTTAATTTGGGAAACTACTATTTCCAAAAGAGTAATTACGAAAAAGCGGGTCTTTATTTTCAAAGAGCTATCGATACGCAACCAGATTTTTGTGATGCCTGGTTTAACCTTGGTAATGTAGCTCTTGAGCAGGGGGATTTAAACAAGGCCCGTGATGCTTTCCAGAAGGCCCTCCATTATAAAAGAGATTTCTTTTCAGCATTAAAAAACTTAGGGTTTGTATGTGAAAAGATGGATAATGTATCGGAAGCGCTGGGGTTCTATAAAAGGGCAGCGCAACTGAACAAAGCTGATTGGGCCATACAGGTAAACATTGCCAATATTCAGTTAAAGCTTAAACGGTATGAGGATGCCAGGGCTTGTTTTCTTAAAGCGGTTCGATTATCTCCAAAGCAAACTTCAGGGTGGCTTGGATTGCGCCAGATTGCTCTGCTACGAGGGGATATTACCACCTATTTACGCTCTACAATGGCTATCCTTTCAAGGCTTGATGACAGAACGATTGCAGAGTCAATTGATCTGTTAAGAGAGCTTGGACACGAAAAGGATGCACGAGAGCTTTTAAAGCGCATGGACCAAAGCAGCAGAATGGGAAACGAACTTGAGGCACTGAGGCTTGTATTGTTTCAGAAAAAAGGGGCCACTCAGACAAGAATCGGCTCTATCTATAAAAAGTTAGCCTCTTTGAGTACTCCCTCCGATCTTGTAAGTAAGTGCCTGGCTGAATATGCGTATACGGCAGGTTCATACGAAAGAGCATTAAACTATATCGACACTATTGAAGATAGATCTGTAAAAACAATGCTCATCATGTGGAGATCTCTTTTTAGAGTCGGTAGGCAAAGGGAGGCTCAGCAGGGAGCGTTGCAATACACTTCTTTAAACCCACAATGCTTTGAATGCTGGATGTTTTTGGCTGAAACCAGTGCTGAGCTTGGCAAAGACAGTGAGGCCAGAGAATACCTGCTCAAATCTTTACGCTGTGGCTTTTCAGATATCCAATCCATTAAGAGCAACCCCTTTTTGTCCAGAGTTATGAGGACTCTTGAAAAGAGTGGGACGATCAATTTAAAAAATTAAATTGACCTTGTATCCTCTGTAATATACTATTTATACAGTAAAAGCATCTGTGCCTGAGCTGGGGTGGGGGATAACAAAGAGCATTGTGGCTGTTAAAAGCAACGCTTTTTTCCACCTAAAATACAAAATAGGTTAAAAGGGATGATTTTTTCGGTTGCTTTTTCCTATATTTATAAAAATGAAGCTTATAGAGCTTAGTATTCTAAATTTGTGAAAGGCAGGGGAGCATGAGGAGACTGGATAAAGTGAGTGATTCTATTTTGAATCTGGCGGGTAGTTCGACGGACTCCAACAAGTTCTATTCCATTCTGCTCGATGCACGGGCGGCAAATGTTTCTGACAGTATGTATGATATTGCTGAAAAATTGCTTGTTGGTGAAAAAGATAATGCAAAGTTAGCACTTGAGCAGCTCTGGACTCTCAAGAAAAATGTATTAAATAGTAACACGGCTGCAACCGTTGATATGCTTATAGAGTATTATCAGGAGAAAATGGATATTCTTCGTTATAAGGAGGAGAATATTAAAAATATAAGTAAAGACTCCAGGTCTCTTTTGGAAGAAAAACATAAAAGGGATGAAGAGATAGCTTCTGTTAAACAGCAGATCAGCGATTGTACAAATGAAATCAACGAACTTACTTCCAAACTGACTGATCTTAGATCAAGAGAACAAGAGCTCACACTTATTGAAGAGCAACTAAAAAGAGAGCTCTATGGAAACGAAAACGAGGTAATAAATGGCTTATATGAGATAATTTTATCTCAGGCAGACTCTCAGGAACCTCAAATAACTAAGCAGCCACTGCAAGTTTTAAAACAACCACCCGTTATCGATCCATCCCCTCAGGAAAAACCAATCATAGAAAACAGTGAACATCGAAATAAAGAGGATGAACATAAGAGTTTTGAGACACCGGAGAAGCAAATTGAAATCTCTGAAATTCCAAAATCGGTAGTAAAAACAACAAAAGGTGTAGTAATTGGCGAGTATTACTACGATTCAAAAGCTGAGAAGCAAAAGCGTAACTATGTACTCAACAGTAAGTTCTTTTCTGATAAATTAAATAAAACTCTAAAAGCTATAACCATAAAGTATGATCACACCCTGTACTCTGAAATGCTGCAAATGATTCAGGATGCGTATAAACGGGTTTCTCAGAATCCAAAGATTCATGTTGAAATTTCAACCAATGAGATATTGAATCTTAAAACACTTAAGTTGTTATGGCAAAATGTAAAAATAAGATCTTTTGATGAAGCGTCACGATTTGGAGCTAAACTGAAAGCGAAGATAGAGACGCTTGATACTAACTATGTAACTGTACTACAGGAGCAATTACAAAGGTGCTCAACAGAAAATTAACCTTTTGGGTTTTACCTGTTATCTCTCTCTTTTGTGTTTTCGCATATGGGGATTCTCTTACACAATCACCTGCTGATGCTGTGCATGATTCTTCACACCTGGAAAAAAATATCGATACTGCGCTGGTAAGGGCTCAAATTGATTCCATTGTCAGGGGAAGGGAGCTGTCACAATCTTACCCCAGAGCCTCTGAGATTGAGCCCGCGGAGAGTGTGGTAAAAACCCCAGATGAAACTGCGGATGAAAAGTCGGAAGTGAAAAGAAGTGGGGTTATACGTTCCTTTTTAACACAAACTTCTCGGCTGTTTTCGTGGTTGCAGGCACGTCTTATTAAACTATTCATTTTGGGTATTTCTCTCACTATAATTGGGGCAACGGTTTTTTATCTGATCGGGAAAAAGGATAGCAGAAGGTTTCTGACCACTACCAGGCTTTCAGTGTTGGATAAGATGGTTCAGCGGGCATGTCTACTCATAGAGAACAATTATTCTCAGACTGATCTTTGCAAAAAAAGGATCTGTGAGGAGCTTGTAACCGGAGAAGCTTTTCTTGAGGCTCTTTTTCAAAAAAACCTGGGTATTGGTGTTAATGATTTTATAAATCAGGTAAGAATCAATAACGCGAAGAATTTTATTGCTCAGGGATTGGAAATTGAAACAACAAGTAATCAATGTGGATTTTCTGATGAAAAAACCTTAATTGATACTTTTAAAAAAGTCACCGGGGTCTCCATTGGGGACTATAAAGAAAACACCAATGCCTCTACCGCCGTTGATCAGGAAAATTTGAGCCCCTGAAGATTAAAAACCTACATTGTGACATTACGTACAAACATCATACTAGCCCCCCTTGCCATGTTTTGGTATAATATCTATATTTTTGGTTCAAAATAACTATTCCCAGCCTTTTTCGGAGTGTAGCGCAGCCTGGCAGCGCGCTTGGTTCGGGACCAAGAGGGCGGAGGTTCAAATCCTCTCACTCCGATAATCATTACCACATTCTCATTACCAGCTCAGCAGTTCTGGATTTTTTGCTTATGAATAGCTATGAAAAAGAAAAACATCTGTATTCCATAGAAGATCTTAGCTTCTTGGAGGTTCAGTACAGGTTACGGGAGCAACCTGTACTTGTAGTAGTTCTTGGGGGCACCGAAACCTATAGCTGCAAAGCTGTAAATGGGATAGCAACTCGTATCTGCCGATCATTTGGAGAAGCGCTTTGTAGTAAAATGGACTTGCTTATGGCTCCGGTCCTACCATTTGGCTGCTCTGTGCCCTATATGGCGTTTGAGGGAACGAGTGGGATTAAGCCAAAGACTCTGACGTATCTCTTAGGTGATCTGTTCAGGTGTTGGATTTTTCAGAAATTCAGGTATTTTTTTGTAATAAATCCCTTGGCTGCTAACAGTGAATCCTTAAATGAGGTGTCCGGGAGGTTAGCTGGTAGCAAATCCGAAGTACAGTTTAAGATCGTCGATTTTCATAACGATGAAACGATACACAAAATACTTAAAAATAACGATGCTATTTTACCTGGTGCAGAAAGGTTTGAGAAAGCGTTTCTTGCTTTGGCATCTTTTCTTTATCCATCTATGGTAAGAAACTGTGATGCGTTTGGTTACAAAGTTTCACAAGAGTGGGATCGCAAACGGTATCGATCATGGAAAAAGCGTGGTGCTGATCCCGCAAAGTACAGAAAACTCTTTCCTTCCGGGGTGGTTGATCCGGATGTGGTATCTGGATTGCATGCTCAAAAGGGAGGAAATATCTATGAAGAGATTTTGAATTATTTGATGAGGGAAACGGAAAACTTTTTAAACGGAAAAATAAAAGGCTATAATGCTTGATAATATCAAAGAAAAGATTCTCGATAATGGTTTAAAGGTCATATGTTTGAAAAAAAGTGATACGCCCATTGTATCGGTTCAGGTGTGGTACCGCACTGGTAGTGCCTGGGAGCGGGACGGTATCAGGGGAATAAGCCATTTTCTGGAACATATGATGTTCAGAGGTTCAACGAATCTCAAGTCCGAAGAGCATGCGATGAAAATAAATAACGTAGGTGGTCATTGTAATGCTTTTACTGCTGAGGATGTAACAGCTTACCTAAACAGTGTACCGCAAGAATATCTTGATATGGTACTTGGTCTTGAAGCTGAGCGGATGAGCGGTCTCTCCATCCAAAGAGAGCTTTTTGACATTGAACGAAAAGTAATAATTGAGGAATTTCATAACTACCTCAATAACCCGGTCGCCAGGGCATTTCTTGAATTCAGGCAGGAGTTTTTTAAAAATCACCCCTACTCTATAAGTCCACTTGGTACTCTTGATGACCTTAACTCCATTACCAATGAGGACTGTAGGAATTATTACCAAAGTCACTACAGACCCGACAATGCAGTTATCGTGGTGGTGGGTGATTTTTCCAATGATAGCGATCTGTTTGAACGGGTAGAAAAACACTTCGGATCTAAAAAGGCTGCTATTATCAACCCAAAGAAAGATGAAGAGCAGGATGTAAATGAGTGGTTTCCTGCAAAGCAGCGAATGAAACGCAGAGTAGATTTCAATGTTCCGATCTTTATTACCGGCTTTCCTGCTCCGGCTTCTGCACACAATGACGCATTGTCTCTTGAGATATTACAGCTTGTGTTATCGGGTGGTGAAACGGGAAGGCTTCACAGGGAAATGGTCAGAAAGGACTCGGTGGCAGTTATGGTAGGGGGGATGAATCACACGTTGAGAAGGGCTGGGATGTCGGTGTTTTTCGCTGCCTTTACGCCCAATATATCCGTTTCCAAAGTAGAAAAATCCCTTAACAGACAGATTGAAAAGATAAAAAATGGTGGTATTTCAAAAGAGGAGTTTGAGAAGGTTAAGAACACAACTCTTTCCAGCAGAACATTTGAGCTCTATTCGGCAGATCATATAGCACAGCGAATCGGTTTTAGTGAAACTATTGAGGGCAGTTATGGGCGTTGGGTTGAGAGGCTTGAGGCTCTTAAGAGTTTAGATATCGATTCTTTGGTTGAGGTTGCGCAAAAGTATTGGGATCAATCAAAAAGCAGCACGCTTCATCTCAAGCCCAAAAGGGTTAATCCAATGCTTTATGTCGCTGGGTTGTTCAGACGTTTTACCAGAAAAAAAGGATAAAAATGGCTTTTGAATATAAATTTCCTCCCACTCATGAGATGGTGCTCTCTAATGGTATGCGGGTCATAAGTGTTCCGGAGAGAACGCTTGACGGTGTAATTTTAGCTTTTCAGCTACCCTTTGGACGTTTTAATGACCCGGTTGGTTTGGAAGGGTTATGTGACATTTTGGCTGCCCATATTCAAAAGGGGATAGAAAACATCTCTCATGAAGAGTTTGTCGATAGTTTTGAATACCGTGGGGCATCTACCGGGGCAAGTGTAGGGGAAGAGCACACGGTCTTTCTCTGCCGTATGCTTTCCAAACACTTTGATGATCTTTTCCCTCTGTTCTGGAAAATGATTTGTAACCCCGCTTTAAACAAAGCTGAGTTTGATAGAATAAAAAAAGAAGCGATTACCTCACTTCAGGCTGAAGCGGTGGATCCCTCATTTCTGGCAAATCGCCATTTCTATCAACAGTTGGTTGGTAAAGGTCATCCTGCGGGTCGTTTTCAAACCATAGAGTCTTTACGTAAAATCAAATTAAATGATATTCGCCAGTTCTATAAAGAGGTGTTTTCTCCCGAAGATACCATTTTTGTAGCGGGGGGAGACTTTAATGAACACTCATTTAAAGAAACATACATAGACAAGTATCTTAATAGCTGGAGTGCTAAAAGAACAGTAGAACTGACTTCGGCTTCCGGTATCAAACTGGTTGAACCGGCTACACGATTCATAGATAAAAAGGACCTTACTCAGAGTACTGTTATAATTGGCCACACTGTACCGGGTGAGAGCAGTCCAAAGAGAAATGCCTTATCACTGGCAAACTATATACTCGGTGCGGGCAACTTTTCTTCAAGGCTTATGAACAGGGTACGCTCAAGGTATGGAAAAACTTACGGGATTTCATCACAGATTGCAGGTGAAAAAAACTTCGGTGTTTTTTCCATTTCAACTACCACCAAAAACCAAAGTGTTGGTGAAACCGTTAAGGCAATATTTGAAGAGTATGACAATTTTTGCGCTCATGGAGTAACAGACCTGGAGCTGCAAAAAGCAAAAACTTTCACTATCGGCAATATCTCCTTTCAGCTTGAAGGGATCAGTAATGTGGTGGATAAACTGTTGTGGCTGAGATATCATGGAAAGGAAAATTCCTACATCGAACAATTTGGTAAAAAGCTGGAGAGTATGGATCTTGACTATATTAACGGGCTTATAAAAACTGAATTTCATCCGGATAAAGCTGTTATGGCCGTAGTAGGGAGAAAAGAAGAGGTCGCTTCTCAGATAGAGAATCTGGGGCGAAAGGTAACGTTTTATGATCAAAGGAATGTAATTTAAAAAAATGCAGCTAAATAGGTTAAATTAGTAATTGCTGTAGGTTTATATTCTCTACTATATTAATAAATTGTATGGCAACCGAAATAGTTTTAAGTATAGGGACCAATTCTGGAAACAGAATCGAAAATATTATAGCAATGCAGGATGCACTTTTCTCTCTTCTTGGAGAACCGTTCAGGTGTTCCACACTTATGGAAACAGAGCCTCTTGAGGTTGGAAAAGGGCAGCTTAACTATTATAATCAGATCGTTTATGCTACTTATAACGGTACTCCCCAAGAGCTTTTATTTGCCTGTGAGGGTATCGAAATAACTATGGGGCGCAGTTATAAGGGGCTTAAATTAGCAAGGACTGCAGATATAGATATACTTTTTTTCGGTGATACTGTTGTTTGGACCAAAGGGCTGCAGATCCCCCATCAGGGTATTCTGCGTCGCCGTTTCTGTTTGGAAGGGCTTTATGAGATGTGTCCGCAGTGGGTTTATCCAGGCAGGGCAGAAACAGTAGAACAGTTATATTTGAAAATGAATTCAGAGGTAAAGCAACAAAGTATACAATTTTATTCATAGCTCCAGATGAGGCATTTTTATGGATTACGGTCAATCAAAACTACCCTCTTATTTAAATTATCTATGTATTGAAGGGGTAATTGGTGCAGGTAAAACATCCCTTTGCAAATCTTTATCAGAAATTTTTGATGCAAGGCAGGTTCTTGAGGAGGTAGACGAAAATCCATTCCTTTCAGGTTTTTACAAAGACCGCAACTCTTTTGCATTTCAAACCCAGCTTTGGTTTCTTCTGTCCCGATATAAACAACTTTCTGTTATGGTCGCTCAGCAGGATCTTTTTCATAAGATCACAATGAGTGATTATCTGTTTGCAAAAGATAGAATATTTGCAAATATTAATCTAAAGGATGATGAGCTTTCTTTGTACAATAATATCGCAAGAGTACTTGAAACATCCATTCCAAAGCCCGATTTGGTGGTTTACCTTCAGGCATCTACAGATGTTCTTTTAAAGAGAATAGAGAAAAGGGGAAGAAAATTTGAATTCAATATGGATCCCGAATACATAGACACCCTCAATGAAGCGTACAATCATTACTTTTTTCATTATACCTCATCACCACTTCTTATCATCAATACAAACGATATAGATTTCGTTAATGAGATTGGGGATTTACAGGAACTTATAGATCAAATTGTTTCCGTTAAATCCGGTTCTCATTATTATCATCCTCTTGGTTCAAAAGATCGACTCTTTATCGAGGAGCGCCAGGCAGCAGCAAAAAATAATTTGTTTGTAAATTAAATAGTCAGGAGTATAAAATTGAAAATTGTGAATTCTCCTGTAGAAATGAAAAACCTTTCCATAACTCTGCAGAGAAGTGGTAAAACCATTGGCTTTGTTCCAACAATGGGAGCGTTGCATCAGGGCCACCTCTCGCTTTTGAATATAGCTGCAAAAAGTACAGACGCAACGGTTATGAGTATATTTGTAAATCCTTCACAGTTTGGTCCCGGGGAGGATTATGATAAATACCCACGTACATTTGAGTTGGACAGTAAAAAAGCACAGGACGCTGGTTGTGATATACTTTTTGCCCCTACTGCTCAGGATATGTATCCTCCAAACTACAGTAGCTATGTAGATGTAGCTAAACTTGATACTAAATTGTGCGGTGCTACCCGTCCCGATCATTTTAGAGGTGTTTGTACCGTGGTGTTGAAGTTTTTTAATATTGTAAATCCTCAGATTGCAGTGTTTGGGCAAAAAGACGCTCAGCAGTTAATTGTGTTAAGACGAATGGTAAGTGATTTTAATCTCTCGGTTTCTGTTGAATCCGGGCCGGTGATCAGGGAAAAGGATGGTCTGGCGATGAGCTCCAGAAACAAATATCTTACACCCCATGAGCGCAGGGATGCCCCACTGATTTACAAAGGTCTTAAAGGGGCTAAAGAATTGTTTGATTCCGGCGAGAGAGATGGTGATAAACTTATTGAAATGATTAAAACCCACTACAAAAGCTCTGCAATGTTTACTCCTGAATATATTGAAGTAGTCGATATCGTTACTCTTGAGCCTCTTAAAGAAATAAAAGATAAGGCATTGATAGCAGTCGCCTGTAAAACTTCAGAAAGTAAAACAAGACTCATAGATAACATCGTTTTGGGAGGTGAGTTATGAATTCTAAGAAAGTACCACTGATATATAATCTCTTCCCCCGTTTTTTCAAAACAATCGATGAGTGGAATGAGCTAATTCCACATGTGACTGAAATTGGTTTTAATTCTATATTTGTGAATCCATTCCATAAAACCGGTTTTTCCGGAAGTCTTTATGCAGTTAAAGATTACTTCTCTTTAAATCCCCTTTTCCTCAAGGATGGGCAGGATCCAAAGGACTTTACCCCGCTTAAATGTTTCATAGAAAATTGTAAAGACAATGGTCTTGAAGTAATAATGGATCTGGTGATCAATCACACCGCTTTTGACGCAAATCTTACCGAAAGTCATCCACAATGGTATAAACGTGATGATCAGGGCAAGGTTGTCAGCCCCTATGCGGTTGATCCGGCAGATCCCTCCAATGTAACAGTTTGGGGTGATCTGGCGGTAATTGATAACCGGTTTAGTACCGATAAGAATGGATTGTGGGGGTATTGGGATAAACTTATAGCCTTTTACCAGGATTTAGGGTTTAAAGGGCTTCGGTGCGATGCTGCGTATCAGGTACCAGCTGAGTTATGGAAATATTTGATCCAGTCGGCAAAAAAAAGAGATTCGGAAACCAAATTCTATGCTGAAACCCTGGGCTGTCAGGTAAAAGAGGTGGAAGCTTTGGGGAATGTGGGGTTTGATTACCTGTTCAACTCTTCTAAATGGTGGGATTTTGATGGACCGTGGGCTTTGGAGCAGCATGCAAATTTTAAACGTTTTGCTCCTTCTATCGCTTTTCCCGAATCTCATGACACAGAGCGGTTGGCCAGTATTGCCCCGGGAACAGTGGAAGTTCAAAAGTTCAGGTACGCTTTTGCAGCTTTATTTTCAAAAGGGCTGCTAATGCCAATGGGGTATGAGTATGGTGCCAAAACCAAAATGGATGTGGTTAAGGGTTCTCCTGATGATGTCGACAAGCCAAACTGGGACCTTTCGGGGTGGATAAAAAGAGTAAATGAGCTTAAAGCAAAAATCCCTGTCCTCAGTGAAGAGGGGACCTGGAAAAATATCTGCGATTATCGTTTCCCCTTTATTTTTCTTCAAAAAGACTCTGATTCCGGTCAAAAGAGTGTATTTGTGGGCATCAATAAGAATATGTCCGGAGAAACACGGGTGGATGAATGGGCTGTTCCAGAGCAGATTAAGCAGTGTACTTCTGTTATCCAGCTACTTTCAAAAGATTTAAAAAAAGAGCAGATCCCTTCAGCGTTTCTTTTTGAGGCGGCTGATTTGGTGCTTTTTTTGCAATAAGGGAAAGAGGTTTTCAGTAGGTCTTAGAATAAGACTGCTGAAAACTGCTTCTTCTCTAAAAAAATCCCCGCTTTCAGTATAGTTGCCTATTATTTTATTAAATTCTATATTTATAAACTGCGCAAAATGAAAACTCTGTTGTGCAATATCCTTTAATACCAAGCGCAATCATACGAATTGTGCATGGAATAATTAATTTTTTTTGGTTTTTATGAATAAAGCTTTATTTTTGGATCGTGATGGGGTTATAAACCTGGACTGTGGTTATCCCCATAAACCGGAGCATATTCGGTTCAGGGATGGTATTTTTGAATTGTGCAAAAAGGCCTTACAACACAACTATTTAATTATTGTGGTTACTAATCAGGCCGGTATTGCACGGGGGTATTTTAAGGAGAGTGATGTCGAGGGGCTTCATGAGTGGATGAAGCTTCAGTTTAGAAGCAGAGGTGTCATTATTACGGATTTCTATTATTGTCCTTACCATCCCAGTGCTACGCTTCAAAGCTACAGGAAAGATTCCACCTTCAGAAAACCCGGTCCGGGTATGATACTCCAGGCTGCTTGTGAGCACAATATCGACATTGAGAGATCAATAATGATTGGCGATAAAGAATCTGATAGAATTAAATTGCCCAATTTAAAGAGTTATATCTTAAAAAGTAACTACGTTGAAAGCGGGTATGATGTGGAATCTTTACTGGATGTGCAAGCACTTTTGGTTTAGATGATTATTTTTAAAGCGTGCTTTAAAAGAATACTTCAATAAAAATTACAAATTTAAAATCCAGGATTTATACATGCAAAAAAGTGGGGTTAAGAGGAAAAAAGATACGGCAGCAAAGAATACTACTGCTGCTTCCAAAATAGGTTTCTTGGAGAAATACAGAAAATACAGTGGGGTAGGTGCTATATTCTTGCTGTTTTTGATCGTATGCGTTCTTTTCAGGGAATTTTTGTTTTCCGATAAAATGCTTTTCAGCTCAGATCAGTTTGGTAGTTTTGATGTTCGGGTGCTTTTAGAGAGGAGTATCTTTGATCACTTTCAGTTTCCTTTGTGGTTGAGTACTCGTCTCGGAGGAATGCCCACCATTGACGCTGTATTCGGTGATGCGCTTTATCCTGTGGCCAGGGTTGTTTACAGCCTCTTCTCGGTTCATCGTGGTATCAGTGTTATGATGCTTTTGCACGTATTTCTTGCCGGGGTGTTTTTCTATATTCTGTTGCGTAAATCTTTTTCCTGCTCCCGTTTGGTTTCAATTATTGGAGCGTCCTTTTACATGCTCAGTCCTCAGTTCGTTTCACATGTCTATCCTGGTCATGATGGAAAGATGTTTGTCATTGCCTGGCTTCCGTTTATAATGTGGAGACTACAGGTACTCATGGATCGTCCCGGGCTTTTTAATGCTGCCCTGATGGGCTTAGGGGTAGGGATGTCAATTCTTACCGGACATGTGCAGTTAAGTTATTTTATGCTCTGGGGCTTATTTCTTTATTGGGTTTTTAAACTGGTTGAAAGTTTCAGAAACAAGCAGAGTAAGGGGATGTTGATTTCTCAAGGTGTATATTTCTGGGTTGGTATTATCTTTGGGCTTGGATTATCGTTTATATCGCTCTACCCCGCTTACATGTATGTTCAGGATGCAGTTTCGGTAAGAGGAATCGATCGGGGCTTTGAATATGCACACTCCTGGTCGTTTCACTGGCAGGAGGTTTTTTCTCTTTGGATTCATGATTTTGTTGGTAACACCTTTATACATGGTATAAGTCCCACTCAGTATTATTGGGGGAATAATCCATTGAAGTTTAATGCCGAGTACACCGGGATGATTCCTGTAATGCTTTCTGTTTTTGCGTTGGTCAGGAAACCTAAGAGCAGTTGGCGAATTTTCTGGGCTGCTATTGCGCTGCTTGCGGTTATGTTTTCCCTTGGAGCTCATACACCGCTTTTCCATATTGCTTATCATATTGTTCCGGGTGTTAATAGATTCAGAGCCCCAAGTATGATAATGTTTTGGTTCACTTTCTCCACAGCTTTACTGGGGTCTATGTTTATCATTGATGTGGCAAAAGGGGAACTGGGAAAACTTGATGACTCCATCAAAAAGAAGTGGACCAAAGGCTTGCTTATCGCTATCGGTTCAGTTACACTTCTTACATTTCTCTTCTCATCAAAGGGATTTGTGAGCTCATTAGCTCATTCGATGATGGACAATCCACAAAATGTTGGTGTTTTTGAAAGAAATTTTGACAGGAATTTCTTACCATCACTATGGCTTTGGTGGTTTTTTGCTGTATCGGTTATTGCAATGGTAATGGCTGTGATCAACAATAAACTGGGAAAAACAACCCTTTGTATTGCAGTGCTACTTATTGGCATAGTCGATACATTCAGGGTGAATTCAAAGTTTATCGAACTGGAAAACCCGGCTAAGTTTTTCATCACAGACCCTGTAATTGATGAGCTTCAGGGGGAGATGCAACAGCAGCCTTTCAGGGTGTTTCCAATGAGAGGAGTGTTTGGGCATGAAAATAATACCGGTGCGCATGGGCTGGAAGATATCAGCGGATTTCATGATAATGAATTAACATGGTACAGAGCGTTTCGGGGAGGAGAACAGGACCAAAATTATTTCTCTGGTCTTTTGGGAACTACACCTGAAGGAAATCCATATCTGGACATACCAAAAATCAGTAGGGGTAATCCGTTCTTAAATATTGCTAATGTTAAATATGTCCTTTTCAGACGCCCTGATAACAGTTTAATGAAACTCGAAAACCGACAGGCTTTGGGCAGGATGTCATTTGTTCCCGGCCATATCGTTGTCGAGGATGATGAAGATGTAATTCGGGGGCTTCAAAGTGAAGTAATAGATTACAGGGCAACTGTGGCTGTTTCCCGGGAGGTGCCGGGAGTTACACCGTTACGTTCAAGGGAATCAGTCCCGGAGGAAATCGGTGAAGGCTTTAATGTTGAGTGGGAAAAGTACTCTCCAAATCGTAGAAAAGCGCAGGTTACCATGCCCTCTGAAGGTTTTCTGAGAATATCAGAAGTTTACTATCCTGCATGGAGTATTAAGGCTAATGGAGAGCCGGTTGATTTCTACCGCTCTGATGTAGCCTGGATGGCGGTGCATTTGCCCGAAGGCACCCATGAGATTGAGATGAGGGCAGGATCGCACTACTTTGGAGACGCCGCAACTGTTTCATTTGTCTTTGTGATCGCAATTGTTGCAATCTCTGTTGTTGAAGTTGTAAAAAGGAAAAAGCGTAAAAAACAATCCGCCTGATAGCCTAATTTTCCTCCTGGATATTTGAATATAAAAGCAGTCAGGGATATAGTTTTCTGGCTGCTTTCTTTGTGATTAACGGTTTACCCTAATTACACTTTTTGAGTTTGAGGAAAGCTGAAGTAATGCAACGTTTTGAATTGTATTTACACCTCGAATAGCAAGCGCAAAACTCCAAATTATGCTCTTTGTTGCCATCGTTGAATTCTCCCATTCCAAATCTTAATTACAAGTTCTCTTCACGGGGTTGCCGCAGCATCCGGCACTTATGCGCTTTTAAGAAACTCTGATGTAAAATCCTGAAAAGAGGTTCAGGTGTGGGTGGCTCAGGAGAGAAAAAGGAGCACTGACGGTCAGGTACCGCAATGGAAAGCCGGAAGCACTGATGACAACCAGAAGGCTGCGTACCTCAGTGCTTTTACGTGCCAGTGCTTTGTCTTCTGCCTGCCTTGCGGCAAACGCAGCATTGTTATGCGGGTTCAGATGTATTTGTGCACCTGAATAAACGCAGAAAAATTCTGAACATTCATCCTTAGGATGCGATAGAAGGGGTAGCCATCGAGCTCTAAGGGGCTGAAAACAGGAAAAAAATAGGAAAAAATGGCCGCTAGAGGCAGCAAAGAGCATTTATGCTGGTCCGACCCCAGAAAAAATATAACCCTGTTCTTTTCTTTGAATTCCAAAATCCTAATTTTTTTTACGGGTCGCCCAAGGCGAAGTTGGCCACCCCCCAGCGACGCCAGGTGGCAAGTGACTGGTTCCTCACGGGGGCGCCAAGAAACGTACTTGCCCCGTGCAAGCGTGAAGGGTTCGGTTTATAGGGGAGGTCTAATTGTTTACAAAGATATAGTTCTTCCCTCCCTGGATAATGGCTTATGCGTCCCCCGAAAGGTGTAACTCTACCGCGGTTAATCCTCAGCATAAGCAGATACTTCCTGATGCGCATTGCAGGTTCGGGTGTGTTTGTGCACCTGAATAAACGCAGAAAAATCGTGAACATTCATCCTTAGGATGCGATGGAAGGGGTAGCCATCGAGCTCTAAGGGGCTGAAAACAGGAAAAAAACAGGAAAAAATGGCCCTTAGAGGCAGAAAAGAGCATTTGTGCTGGTCCGACCCCAGAAAATTATGAGGCAAGATTCAATGTATGGCTGCGCAACACACTCTGTGCAGTGAGGAACATGCCCTGTGCAGTGAGGAACATGCCCTGGGCAGTGAGGAACATGCCCTGGGCAGTGAGGAACATGCCTTGTGCAGTGAGGAACACGCCTTGTGCAGTGAGGAACACGCCTTGTGCAGTGAGGAACACGCCTTGTGCAGTGAGGAACACGCCTTGTGCAGTGAGGAACACGCCTTGTGCAGGGGTGTTTGACCCATGTTCCTCACTGTTTGACCCATGTTCCTCACTGTTTGACCCATGTTCCTCACTGTTTGAACCGTGTTCCTCACTGTTTGACCCATGTTCCTCACTGTTTGACCCATGTTCCTCACTGTTTGAACCGTGTTCCTCACTGTTTGAACCGTGTTCCTCACTGTTTGAACCGTGTTCCTCACTGTTTGAACCGTGTTCCTCACTGTTTGAACCAGTACCCGGGGCTACGCCAAAAGACTGGCTTCCCACGGGCTATCGTATCCCGTGATTTCAGGGCTTAAGAGGGGATTAAGACTAAAACGTTGGTTTTAGCAGAAAAACAAACCATGCTTCCCACATATAATGTAACAGACAATGAAACATCTCACCCTAACCATGTTCCTGCGTGCGTTTTTTCCGCAAAAGAGGGGGGGGGGCAACGGCCGGGGTGAGGTCATAAGAGAGAACGGCTCGAGGGAAAGATGGAGCTCAATAATTCCCCTTTCCTGCATTCTCCATAGAGGTCATTCTTCCAGCGTTCGTTGGGGTAGTTTATTTTTCCCGGGGCTATTATTCGATACATCCCTATCCGGGGATTGCTTCGGTGGTAGAGTGGAAGGTTTATGCCTGGGAATGTTGTTTCTTTTATCTGAAGAAATCGGACTATAATTTTTTATCAGAGTTGTAATTGTTAAAATACATATATTAAAGAATAAATAAAGGATGGAATTTTAAAAAAAAACTGACATAAAAGGAATGGTAAAAAAAGCTACAAGTACAGTTGCAACTAATGTTTGAACGGGTTTAATTCTGTGTACTTTTGAAGTTATCACGGCAAAGAGAAAATGGATCCATAGGATGGATAAAATGAACAATACAGTATATAAAGCTTCGGCTGTAGTATAGGTAAATGCATTTGGGAAATGGAACAAAATCGCCAGGACCGGGAATATCGCATAGGAAAAACAGACACATTTATATGCAGTACAAAGACTCTCTTTTGAGCCAATAGAATTCCACAAACCAAATAGTAGCGGTCCTGTAACAATGCTCAATATAATTGCAAAAATTACAAGCAGTATAATTATTGGAATTGATTGCCACTTCAACATCGGAACAAAAGTGATAGCAGCGCTAAGAGAGATAATAAATGATAAAAACAGGTATGAATGAAGCAAACCATCGTCATCATTTTTTGACATGTTTTGAAAGTATTCAATCGGAGAAGTAATGACCCCCAGGATAGTTGAGAGGAATTCTGGCTTTTCTACAGAGAGACCATCAAACGGATCGGGCTTCTCTGAAGGATCGAAATCCAATTGTTCGACTGAATTATCTTCTTTATACTCTTTAGACACAGCGTCTCCTTTTGAAACTGACAAATCCTTACAATAGTTCCAAGGTGGTTATGATGGGAAAAGATCTGTAATATTCTGTCATAAATCTTTAAAGAACTATAATAATCGGAAAATATAAAGCAAAAAACAGATAAATGCATCAGATATTATCATTTTTTTACAAAAAAGTGAAAAAACTTAATAAAGTAATAGATTTTTAGTTTTCATTTACTTAAATTATCAATACAACTATCCTCAAATTGTTAAGTAAAGATGTAATATATTTTGTATAAATGAAACTTTAATGCTGGGTTAAATTTTTTTTCCATAGGAATACTGGTAAAGAAGGAATAAGAATTAACTAATACATTTTGTCCTACACCAAAAAGCGTCTTATGGAACCTGCATGGTAATCGAAATAACCAGATTTATCGATATAAATTTCATTATTTGTGTACTTGCTGTGTAAAATTTCTTTAAAAAAAGTTCAGGGAGATATCCATGGGTAGGTTCAGTGAATTCAGTGTGTTGAAAATGTTCTTTGTTACCCTGTTTTTGATAGTAGTGTCTATTACCAAAGCAAATGAACTCTGCAACATTACCCTTGATGTATGTCCCGAAATTTTAGATGGGGATACATTGCATGTGCCATCAAATGCGGTAGCGCTCAATGGAATAATAAACACCTGCAATCAGCCTGATCGTTGGCGTGATACTATTCCACCAGCAATAATGTTTGTAATCGATCACTCCTGGTATATGCGGCATAATGATCCCGGTGGTAACAGGTTCTCAGTTACCAAATCAATTATCGACAGTATTTCCCATGTTTATCCAGATGCAAGGGTTGGATTAGTGGTATACAACCAATATCTGTACCTGGACCATACAAATAATTCACATTTGCAGCAGCTTGATACATTGCATGATGGTTCGTATCTGCCCCTCTTAACAATGAATCATGAGTACGATGGTAATGAGACCGGATACGATGTTATCACAGAACTTCTCCAAACAGATACACTTACCGGGAATGATCTTGTGTACAGACCAAATTGGACTGATTTAAGTGGATTGGATTTTTCTCAGAGAAATATCAACATTGCCTTTGATGCTGCAAAAGATGCATTCAGCAATTCTGATACTCCCCAGGAAAAACAATTTATACTATTTTTTTCAGGTGGTGATGCAAGTTATCCATCTTTGAATCGACATGAATACGCCAACGGGACCGATAATCCTACAACGTTTGCAGTAAAATTGGGACTGTACTTATCTTCATTAAATATTAATCAGATGATCGAAAACACTAAAGTTAATGGATACTCAAACAGCAACTCTAATAGTGAGCTATGGCACCTCAATACCACGCACGAGGTCGTTTTAGAAACAATGATGGAGGAAGCAGTAAGGCCTTCTATCTTTTATACCACTACTGGAGCAAATGATGTAGCCATAAACGGTACCTACTCGTCTTCAAATAGTAATGGGCAGTTCCATTTTACCTCTCCCTTTGCTCTTGAGCCGGATATCACCACTTTTGCTATTGATATTGAATATGAACTTACCCGTGAAGTTTCACTGGTTCCTTATGATACCGTTGTCAGTTCTACCATTTACATCCAAAGAGGGGAAGACAGCACCACTATTCCTGCAAGTGTAAGCTTAGAGTGTCGTAATAAAGGTATCATACGAATCGCCCACGATGGGTCTACTATACAGAAAGTCACCGATCGCACCGATTCTCTCGAGCTTATCTTTAAGTCTGGTTCAGAAATGCCATCGGGTGTATCTCTTGAAGTTTCCAATGCTGTTGGAGGCATAGACCTTGAGCAGGTATCTCTGGTGCAAAAAAGTGACAGTATTTGGAGTGCTGTAATAGAGCGCGAATTAAGTACTGGCCCTGCTTCAGGTGATGGTAAATTCCAGCACCGAAGAGACGACAGCATCGTAGTGGTTTACAGAAACCCCGATATTCCGCTGGATACACTCAGGATTTCTCTTCCGGTGCAGATAATATACAGTGAAGGATCAGCATGCGAACTTGTACTTGAAGGATGCCCGGAAACGTTTGATGGTGATACCATTGCGGTTCCATCCAGTGCTGTTGCTTTGTCATCATTTATAAGAGCCTGTGAAATACCGGAACTTACGCGTGTTACTAACCCACCAGCCATAATGTTTGTTATTGATCAGTCCGCGTCCATGGGATGGTCCGGTAGGGATCAATCTGCTTCTCGATACACTGTTACAAGGGAACTTATCGATAGTCTTTACAATACTATTCCCAGTGCCGAAATTGGATTGTCTATCTTTGGATCACAACTGTACTACGATCATGATAGCAGTCAGTACCTGCACCATTATCCGGTGAGTTCAACAGACAGGGGGGCCTATCTTCAGTTGATGCAGCTTAATGAAATATATGAAGGGGGGCAGACTGGTTATGAAATAATTGAGGAATTGCTTCAGCCAGACAACCCTCCGACTTGGAGAGGTCTTGGTTATCCATCACAGGCAGGTTTTACGGGAGGCACCAATATAAATGTCGGATTTGATGCAGCGAAGGAGGCATTCGGTAATACTGATATTCCTAAAGAAAATCAGTTTATAATATTCCTCTCAGATGGAGATGCTCCAAGAAGTAGTTGGGTGTATGCCGATGGTGTACCTACAACGTTTACTGTTTTTTTTACGACAACTTCTAACGCTCCTGTTTTAATTCAAGAAATGACAGAAAACATAAGAAGCAACGGCTACTCATCCAACAATATCAACAGTGACCTCTGGGCTATTCAAACAAGCCATGAAGTTTTGATGAATCTGCTAATGGAAGAAGTCATCTATCCATTTATTTATTCTTTAGCCGGTACAGCTACTAATCTATCGGTAAATGACTCAGTCCCTCAGCATGCACAAGATGGAGAGTTCCTTTTTGCTCAACGCTTTGCACTAAATGATAGTATAACTGAATTTTCCTTTGAAATAGAATATGAAGTCCAAAATTCCTCTACTGGTGAAACTTACGACACAACAACCACCTCGACTTTCTATGTGCAAAGAGAAGATGGAATAAGTGCTCCTGTTGGATTTGGCGTTAACTGTTGGGACCAGGCCGTTTTGAGCATAGCCCACCAGGGGCAGCAAGTATCTGAGATAACCGAAAATATGGATACTCTTGAACTTATCTTCGGGCCAGGTACCGATACACCTTCCGGGGATGTACTACTGGAGGTTACCAATGTTTTTGGTAGTAAAGATATCGAAACGGTTATGCTCAATGAAAACGGGGGAAGCTGGAGTGCTCCTATGAGTAGAGTGTTGAGTGATTCGGCTAACCCGGGTGATGGTATCTTTCAACATAGAATGAATGACAGTATAATAGTAGTATATCGCAACCCGGATATCCCACTGGATACCGTCCGTCTCTCAGTACCGGTAAACTTGAATATTCCGACCGGTGATATTTGTGAACTTATTTTTGCAACCTGTCCGGAAAATTATGATGGTGATACCATAACGGTTTCAAACAGTACTGTTTCACTTTCAACAGAAATCAGAGCCTGCAATATCACCACAACATTTGACTCCTTAGGTGAACTATCGGGTTTACCATATAAACTTGAAGTAAATGGAGTACCCGGTGTTAACATTGGAGGAGGGGTATTTGAGCTTCCTGATCCCCATCCCCTTGAATCGGATCTGACCCACTTTTTAATTGAAATAGGCTATCAGTTTAAAAATCCTCAGACCGGTGAAGTGGTAGACAGTTCCACTACAGAGAATGAGCTTTACGTTAAACGTATAGATCAGGATGGAATTCCTGAAGGTTTCTATCTGCACTGTCGCAACACACCGCAGTTGAGTATCACCCAT